>JAWAAV010000057.1:0-4009 GCA_038884935.1 Candidatus Pacearchaeota archaeon | reverse complement strand
GGCTCCCCCCGGTTGTCGGGGTAGTGGGTCCGCCCGTCCCGCAGCGCCCGGCACGCGGCTTCGACGATGTGCGCGGGGGTGGGCAGATCCGGCTCGCCCCGCATCAGTGAGACGAGCTGGCGCCCCTGGCGGCGCAGCTCGGCCACCTCGGCGAGGATCGAATTGACGGCGGTGGGCTGAAGCAGGCGGCTTCGGGCCGAGATTGTACTGGCGATCTCGGACATTCTCGAAGCCATGTTAACGGTTTTTTCGTTTTCCCTCTTGATTAAAGAGCTTTTTTGAAAGGAAAAAGAATGTAATTAGAGCTAAAATTCCGAATATTAGTGATGCCAATCTAACTGCAAATTGGTCGGCATTTAAAATTGCATAAACTAAATAAAGAAGAGGTGGTTTATTATCGAAGATTTCCTTATAGAGCAGTCGACCTGTGCGTATTCCTGCTCCTAAAACTTGATAAATACCTTCATCACCGTACCAATTAGGTTCAAAAAGCGAAGGAAGTCTAAGCAGGAAAAAAACAAAAGATGCTTTAATAAGAAACCAGATGTCGCTATTTTTTTCGGCTTTTGCTAATAATTTCATATTTTTAATCAATTAAATATTGGAATTATTTTGTTTAGTTTGAATATCATATTTTCTCGGTAACTTTATATTCAAGCCTTTTTCCAAACATAAGCTGAGTATGAGAAATTATAGCAGGAAAACTATGGAAGAAAAATCCAACAACTGGCAGAAGTATAAACTCCAGCGGAAATAAAAATTGTCTGGTTTTGCTAAGGGGGGTTTTAGGTCTGTGTCTTAGGTCAACGAGAATTAGAACCAGAAGTGCAAAGAGACAAGATGTAAGGATGGCACCCGCCATGCTAGGAAGTCTGTATCCAAGAGTTGTTCGTGAAAAGACTGGATTAATAAAAGGTATAATATTTGCCGCAATTGTTATAATGAACCAGTTTACTGGCCAAAGAAAATGATCAAGTAAAACATTATAAAGCATTATTGTCTTTCTTAAAAATGGAACATTTGGTACCGTAAGCCACCATTTAATAAATAGAGGATCATCGGAGACTCCCCAGGACCATCTTCTTTCTTGATCATATTTATTTTTAAGACTCTTAAAATAACTTGTAGAGAGAGGCGCATCCATAGAGGTTTTGAGAAAAATCGGCTCAACCCAAACATTTCCCTTGAGCTGATAGAAAGCTTTAAAAAAAATTCTGTAATCTTCCGGAATCACATCAGTATCCCAATAACCTATATTTTTCAGTAAATTAAATGAAAGTGAATAAGTTGAGTTGGAAACTAATTTATCTTTTTGAACTAGAACTGCCATTCTCCAGACACTACCAAAGAATGCAATTACTCTGGTTGGTGCAGGAATCTTCCAAAAATTATTATAATTTACATTGGCAGACTGCCAGAATTTTTGATAGCGATCCTTATCGGTTAAAAAGTTATAAGTTAAGTATGAAAAGTATTGTATATCAAATATCGAATCAGCATCTACCGATGATACTGTGGTAAAGTTCATATCCACTAGGCTCTCTTTTGTTAGAAATTTGTAGATTTCTTTTCCGGCAAAAGCTTCATTTGAAGATTTTCCCTTGACCTCACCTTCAATATCCGGATGATAGGTGGCAGATATTATTCCAAAAATATCTTTAAATTCGCTTATTAAAGTTTCTGCTTTTTCCCGAGCATTTTCTTCTCTTTGCTCCATTGCTAGAAATACATATATTCTCTTTCTAGGAAATGTCTGTTTGGCGAGTGCTGACAAAGTTTCTCTTAGTTTCTCAACTCTCTCTTTATAATTTGGAATAATGACTACGTGACTTACTTTATCAAAATTATCAAGAGCAGATGCTTTGAGAAGCCAATTTTTCTTTTCTGCCTCCTTGATTTTGTTCGAAGCAATGTAGGCAGTAATTGCTGCCACAAATGATTTATAAAACCAATAAATATCAAAAAACAGAATAAAATAGGCGACAATAAAAGGTATGGTTAAAGAGCCCCAGATGGGAAAAGTGATAAGAGTCCATGAGAATAGGCCCGGCAGTATTTCTAAAAACCGTCTTGTTTTGTTAGGATAGCGCGTAAAAATAATATTAAAGAAATTTGTCATAATCTAAAAATATTATTGGCATTTTCCATTGTTTTTTTAACAATTTTTCCAAAAGAAACAGCTTTAATTTGGGCTATGGCTCTACCGACAATTATAACATAGGAAGGAATGTTTCTACTACCGCGGTAGGGTTCGGGCGTAAGAAAGGGGCTGTCAGTTTCGGTTACGATTCGATCGAGAGGAGCATATTTTACTAAATCAGAAAGAGGAGTGTCTTCTCCCGGAGCGATCCCTTTGTAGGTAATATTGCCGTCAAAACCAATATAAAAACCAAGATCAATAACTTTTCTCAGAAATTCAATATTTCCGGACATACAATGGAACATGCCAGGAGGATTTAAGAGAGACGATTTATGATATGTAAGAATTTCGATAATTTCTTTGCCTGCGTGGCGGTTGTGAATTTGAAGGGGTAATTTAAGTTTATAGGCAAGTTCTATTTGCTTTATAAAAACCTTTTTTTGGAGTGATGGATCGACAATATCATTTGATTTATAACGGTAAAAATCCATACCGCACTCTCCGATGCCGACCACTTTTTGTTTTTTAGCTATCTTTTCAAGTTCATAAATCCAGCCTTTCTCCAGTTTGTCAGCATGGTGCGGGTGGACACCTACGATTGCGTAAAGATTTTCATATTTTTCCGAGAGAGCAATAGCTTTTTGACTTGAGTCAATCTTGGTACCTACATTGATTATTTTTTTCACTCCGTCACGAAAAGCTTGTTTAATTACTCTATCGTAGTCTTTTTCAAAAGAATGAAAATTTAAATGGCAATGAACATCTATCATAATTCCAATATGTTAAATATTAAAAATACATGTTTTCAGCTTAGATAATTTAAATTATCAAAACAGGTTGAAACTCAGTCTAAGTTTTTAGTTTACTTGTTTAATAGAAAATTAATCTACAAATTTATATACAACGTCTTACCATAACAAGGTTCTTTTATAGTGTAGATGCCGATTGAAGAATTACTGTATGGATTTTTAAATGATTTGATTTTAGAAAAAAATTTATTAAGTCCCGCTTGCTGTTCATCTCGACTGACAAAGTAAAATTTAACTGGCAGTTTGAAGCAGTCAATCTTGTTTAAATCTACTTCAAATTGTCTACTGTCAAAATAACCTGCTTTTATCCGATCATTCTTTCTAAAATAAACAAGCATTGCACTTTCAGGGTTTCCCGTGTTTAGCGCAAGACCAACAAATGTTTTATTATTTTCGGAAATTTTTTCTAGGTAATTTTTCACTTCGACAATTCCGTACCCTGAGGTTAAATACCCATTTTCCGAGTGGGAATTCATCTTTCCCATCATAGAAAAATAAAGAGGAGGAGAGAATATTAAAAAAAAAGTAAACATACTTGGCAAGAATAAAGAAAAGCTTAGGAGAAATAGCCCAATTAGTCTTTTTTTTTCTAAAATAGTTTGAAAAAAGTATGCCGCAGGAATGAGCAATAACGGAAGATAGGAAACAAGATATCGCTGATTTGTTATCCGCGCAGAAATTATCTGAAGTAGCAAGGGGATAGTTATCCATAGTATGAAAAGCAGATTAATTCTTTTTTTTGTTTTTAAGATGAGATAAAGACCGGCAAGGCTTAAGGAAAAAATAAATGGAGTGAAATAGAAAAAGGATATTATTATATCTGATTTAGCATTTTTAATCCAGCTATGAAGAGGAAAACGAAGTAATTCACCGATAGTGAATGAATAGCTGATGTTTTTTGGTAAAGTTGACCAAAATTGGGGATTAATAAGAAGTAAGAAAGTAGTAATTAAAATCATACTTATAACAATTGTAGAGTGTTTTATATTTTCCATTTTTCGTTCGCTCTTGAACAAAACAAGAAAACTAAGAATAAAATACGTTATTATAAATAGTAACC
>JAWAAV010000056.1:0-4051 GCA_038884935.1 Candidatus Pacearchaeota archaeon | reverse complement strand
ACACCTTAGATATAAATTTTGTTTAGTTAGAATCGTTTAGGAATATATGAGAAACCAAGATAAGTATAATTTATTGTAAAGATATAAAGCCCTGCATTTAGTGCATTAGGATATGCATCTTTAATTGCCAGATTTGTTTAATATTATTTTGATATTATCTAAATCTTCCAGTTCTGTTATGATTACATTTTCGTTTACGAGAATTGTTGGAAGCTGCGTTATGTTGTATTTTTCCATTATAATTTCTACACTTCTAAGGTTGTTATCTCCTGCAATTGGAATTAGTATAATCTCCTCTTCTGGTTTTGATTTTTTTAATTCAAAGAGATATTTTGAAAATACATTTTGTTTTGATTTTTTTTTCATAGGGGTTTCTATATAATCATAAAAGTAAGTAATTACATTGTAAGTAGAATTACATCTAACTTTTGTTTTTATAGCACTAAAAAAAAGACTTGCCCTTAACAAATCATACCTTTTATGGGCGACTATTAAATTTTCTGTTAACCTGCTCGCACCTTCATATCTTTCGAGGATTTGTGCTTCTTCGTATATTTTATTTGCAAAAGTTATTAATTCATTTATCGCTTTATCACATTCTACTAATTCTATAAAATTTTCTGTAGATTTAATATCAATCAAACTTATTTCAGAAGAATCATAAAGCGATTTTATCTTACTTTCTCTATAACTTTCGAGCCAAATGCCTGCAAGAATTCCTAAACCAAAAATTAATATAGAAACAAATAACGCTTCTAGAAAAGTAAATTTTTGTGACCCTCTTTTATTTTTCATTTTATTTTTTAATAATCTTATTTTGTTGTTTTAGTTTGAAATCCTTTGTGCCCCAACCAATATCTCCTTTTAAGTATTTATATATCGAAACAATCATTATTGTTGGATATATCGTTAAATATACTATCAAATAGAAAAGTAAGTTAAAAATGTTTCTTTTTCTCAGAATTCTGCTTTCACCAACTGAGATTATTCCAAAATAAGTAAAAAATAAACCTAGCGCAAATAATGCAATACCTAAAAAATTTAATACAGTTGGGGTAATGTTTAATTCGTTAAAAGTTATTGGAGAAACTCCCACTTCAAATGAGTAGGTTGTTATGAGAAAAGAAAAAATAAACCTCCTTATAATAAGATAAGTAAAAATTGATAAGCCTATAAGCCCTAATAAAAGAGAAGTAACAAAAAAAGGTAGGATAAAGCAGCCGAGCATTCCTTTTTTTAAGAAGAGACTTTTGTATTTCATTATTGTTTGTAAACCACCAAGATTCCAACGAACTCTTTGTTTCCACCATTTTTTTAAAGTAGAAGGAACCTCTGTTTTATCTTTTGCAGTTAAACTTACTCCTCTATGATAACCATAATAAGTAAGCTTCCATGTCATCTCTATATCTTCTGTCATATTTGTTGTGTCAAAGCCTCCTACTTTCAATATCGCCTCTTTTCTATACATAGACATCGCTCCGGGATTTACATATATACCATCAACATAACCTAAGAGTTTTCGTGTCCAAGATATTATGGGATATTCGTAAGTTTGTAGTTTTTCAATGAAATTATTTCTGTTTTTTGGAGTAATCAGCGCAGTAACAGCAGCCATTTTTTCATCATTGAAGTAACCTACCATATTATCTATTGCATCGCTTGCAGGGTAGCCATCTGCGTCTACTACAACGACTAACTCCCCTTCCGCCATTTTAAAACCGCAATTGATAGAGTCTGCCTTGCCAGAGTTTGGCTTGTCAAGCAGCTTTAACTTTGAATACTTTTTCATCAACTCTTGGACAATTTCTTTTGTCCGATCTTTACTTCCGTCGTTTATTACTATAACTTCTTTTAAAGGATATTTTGAAGCAAGAACTGCTTTTATCGTGTCTTCTATAGTATCTTCTTCGTTATAAGCAGGAATTAAGACAGAAACATTATAATGTCTGTTTGGTGTTGGCGTGTTAAATAATGTTTTGCGATTTTTAAAATAAAGAATAAGAAAAAAAGAAGTCATATACAAACCAATGAACATATAAGTAAGATAAATAAGTGGAAGGATTCTCATTTTTAGTTTACTTTTATTTTTTTCATAATTTTTCTTTTTTTAAACTAAAGTAATTATAAAATTCTTCACTCAACTCGAGGTCAAAAGTGTGGCCTAATTTTTTTGCTTTTATTAAACCAAGAGAGATAAATTTTTTTATATGATCGTAAGCTTTATTTCCACGGATTTTTACAATTACTGATTGCTTTACGGGCTGTTTATAGGCTATAATAGCGAGAGTTTCTTGCTCTGCTTTGGTAAATTCGCTTGAGCCTGTAACAAGTTTATTGACAATGTTTGCATATTCTGACTTTATATCCATTTTCCAAAAATTATCTTTTTCCAAAATTTCTATTGCGCTATTATTTTCTTTATATTTTTTTGATAATTCTTTTAAAAGCTCTTTTAGTGTAATTGGGTTAAGGTCTGTTAAAGTTATAAGTTCATGGAGACTTAACCAACGGCCTGCTACAAACAAGGCTGCTTCCACTTTTTGCAAGTTTTTATGTAATTGGCTGTTCTCTTGATGCAAGTCTTTTCTCTCTTTTTCTATACTTTTATTTGTATCTATCTGTTGGAACGGGTCAATAAATTCTTCCATAATATAATATAGATAAATAGATTTTAAAGTTTATTATTTTCTTCTTTACGAAATTGATAGGACTAAAAAGTATCTTTTATTTTAATTTTTAGACTTCAAACTGTTATTGAATGTTATTGAAACTTAAATCTTAAAATTGCACCGATTCCAGATAGATTAAAAAATTGTTCTCCTTCTGGAGTATCTGTTGAGACTATTTCTACTTCCGCGGAAATATCTTCAGCTTTTTTTATTAAATTGTGTATTACGCTTTTTTCTATTTTTTTGCTGATGATTAAAGTTTTAACAGCACCGTATTGAAGGGCTTTTTCAACATTTTCTTTTCCATATACAACTTTTTCCGGACTTTTGCCAAGCATTTCAAAAAAGTTTTCAAGAAGTTTTTTTTCGTGTATTATTTCTTGCTGACTTAAAATATCTTGACTTGCTTCTACAAGCAATTCTAAACCATGCTCATCTGCATAACCTATGTCTTTTACTCCTATAACTTTTTCTTTTAGTGCTGTTACAAGATTGCCTTCTTTTAAGAATTCTTCTTTTGTTGGAATAGGGCCACCAATAAGAATGCCTTTCAATTTCGGCATATTAAAAAAAACTTCTTTCATGCTGTCAGCGATTCTTCTATAGAATTCTTTTGCTAATCCTTCGCGTATTCTTTCAAAACGAACGCTGCTTTGTCCTCCAGCCCTATATTTTCCGGGCACACCACTAGTAAGTTTTCTGAGAACTTTTATTTGTTTCCCTTCAAGTAAGCCGATTGTGGCTTCTTTTCTATCTATAACAAGCAAGCCAAATACCTCGCCTACTTCGACCATTTCTTTCAACGGGCCAAGAACAAATTCTTGATCGCAGCGATACAATCTTACTTTCAATGGTTGCGGCGGCTCTAAAACCCAAAGTTTGATATCTTCTTGTCCTTCTACTGGAGAAACATTCCCACAGAAAATCGCCATTCCGTTTGGAGGTGTTTGTTTGTACAATTTTAATTCCCTCGAAATTCTTTCTAATGCATCAAGAACATTTTTTCTTGTAGATTTGCTTTTAATATTAGCAGCAGTGCCTGCCTCGGCTTCAAGTTGTTTTGCAACTGTGTTTATATTAAAACCCGCAGGAATGTAAACAGTAATAAGTTCTGTATGCCTACCTTTTATACTTCCAAGTTGTTCTAATAATTCTTCAAATTCGAGTTTTTCTTTTCCCTCCATTTCCAATAGAATAAAAAGAGGCTTATAAAATTAATGAATTTTTAAATTTTCGATTATCCTAATTTATTAGTGTAAACTTAAGCGTAAAAATTTGGTATGGCGTGAAAATTTTAATGTTACAAACCTATTTTAGTGAAACTTATTTTAATCAAATATGTTAAAGATAGTGTTTATTACTTTTCATTATTCTTAAGAGTC
>JAWAAV010000055.1:0-4107 GCA_038884935.1 Candidatus Pacearchaeota archaeon | reverse complement strand
TCTGTGTTATTCCTCATTAGCTCCACGAAAACTTCTTTTCTTTGGAGAAAGACCAATTGAAATAACTTTTCCCGGACCTATAACGCACATCCAAGAAATGAACCTAAATGATTATCGTTTTTTAGAAGAAGTTATTATAAATTCAGAGATACCTAAAGGTACTCATGAATGTTCAAGAAGGTATGGAGAGGTTAGTGTGAGTGTAATTGAAAAATGGCCTGATACCAGAGATTATGTAGACCAAATATGGCATGCAAGTTTAAGAACACTTACAGAAAAAGAAAAAGAAGCAGGAGTTCCAAAAGAAATTGTTAATAAAGCAAAAAAATTAATAAATTATTATCAAAAAAAAGCGAGAGAAGGAGATCACAGTTTAGTGGTGTTAGTCGAAAATTTAGTAAGAGAGGGTAAATTAAGAGGATATCTTGAATTTATTTCTGCACTTGGAGAGTATGGTTCTAGATTAGCGAGAGAACAAATGGCTCGATTGGGACAAGTAGTCTCTCATCATGGAAGCATAACGAGTGAATGGAAAACTACCACTCCTTTAGGTATAGTCTTTGGAGAAATAGAGTCTTATCTTAAACAAATTGCAAAAACAAGATATGGAGAAACTGATTTTTTAAAAGATATAATCAGAGAAGCAGAACTTGAAAGATATCGAGATAGTTTTTGGAGGTAAAATGAGAAAAAAATACCAAAACTTGGTTAGAGTAATTGCATTAGATATAGACAAGAGTATAGAAGCAATTGTTGCAAATGAAGATGTCATTGTTAGATGGGGATTAAGTATCGAAAGAGTATGCGAATCAAAAACTCCTCCAAAAATTGTACTTGGAACAGATAAAGAACTAGTAATGCCTAATCTACCATTAAAAATTATTTACTATCTTCCAATTGGTCAACAAGCAAATGAACAAACAGTTGGGAAATCCTTAGAAAGTTGGCTTAAAGGAAAACCAGAACAAGAAATTAAAGAAAAACCAATCGAATTAGTTTTTTCTGGTCCGATAAGAGATGTAACTACGCTTGCACTCGATGATTTTTTGTTTTTAGAAAAAGCCGGTATTGATAGCTCTGTATTAAATGGGATTGAAGAATGTAGTAAAGTTTATGAAGAAGCTGTAGAAAGGGTTTGCCAAGAATATTTTAAGGCATATTTTCCATCCCCTTTATTCAGAGAGTATGCTAATTTTGTAAAAGAACAAGCACTTGAACAAGCTAAAAAAGAGGCTAAAGGAATCCGGGTTTCAAAAAAAGACTATGAAAAAATTAAAAGCATTATTCAAGAATATGGACAAAACGATTACGCTTTTGAAGTTTTTTTGCATTCTTTATATAGAGAAGGGAATTTAGTCGGTTATGAGACATTTATTTCTGCTCTAACAGTTTATGGAGCAATGACTAATCTCAGACAACAAAAATTTGCTAAAAGAGAGTCTAATTTCGTTTTGGGAAAAATAGATTTTGCTTTTAGAAAAGTGGCTAATTTGCTTATGCGAAAAGCAGAAAAAAAATATGGTGTTAGTATAAAACCATTCAAAAGAGACGAGATAATAATCGGAGAAATAGAGAAATATGCGAAGAGAAGATCTTTTCCAGAAGCTAAAAGAGAGGGTTTTGCAAAAGAAGATGAGGAAGTTAGTAGGTTTATACTAGATTTAAAATTACCCGAAAAAATCAGTAATCGGTTATTTGAGATATATGTAAGAAAAACACTCGAGTTTATTGCAGAAAATAGAGCAAGATTAAGCGAGGAAAAGGATAAGGAAGAATGCAATAGTTATGCCTCTAAATTTCTTTATGAAGTAGGAATTGATGGAGGCCGATGGCAAGAAATGTTTGAATTGTATACATACTTTCTAGAAAAAAAAGAAACTAGTAAAGATAAATAGAATTTTGCAATTTAACATTAATTTATCCTATTAATAATTTTTTCTCTTTAAGGCTATAAAAATTGGTTAATATTTACACCTCGCTTTTTGGCGAATATTAAAATTAAAGAGCATAAAAAATAAATTAAGGAAAATTTGTATGAAGAGGATTTGGAATAAAGACGAGATATTGTAATAATTTTTAGAAGTGGGTAGTGAGGTGTTATTAAACCGACATTGTTAGATAATGTTTAGAAAATGCGTTAAAAGCAAGAGGATAAAGGTTGGCATTAAACTTGTTTGATTTTATTGTACGATTTATAGGTTGCCGCGAGAATTTATAAACAACATAATCTTTAAAAGTAAATTTGAATAAAGTAGATTATGGCAATTAGACAACCAATTTTAACTGTTTGTGGACATGTAGATCACGGAAAGACGAGTTTATTAGATCGGATTAGAGGAAGTAAAGTTGCAGAAAAAGAACACGGAATGATCACACAAAAAATTTCTTTTACACTTGTTCCGGCAGAGAATATAAAAAAAAGCTGCCTTTTAATTGATAAATACGGAGTGCCTCTAAAAATTCCTGGCTTTCTCTTTATCGATACGCCAGGCCATGCTGCATTCACAAATTTAAGAAAGCGTGGAGGGAGTTTAGCAGATTTAGCGATCGTTGTTATTGATATTAATGAAGGGGTTATGCCCCAGACTTCAGAAGTTTTACAGATTTTAAGAGTGAATAAAACTCCATTTATTGTAGCTATAAATAAAATCGACTCGCTTTCTGGGTGGAGAAAATTAAGTGACGATATAAAAGAAAATATAGAAAGCCAACCACAACATATAAAACAAAATTTCGATGAAAAAATCTTTACGATTATGGCGGCATTAAACAGTCACGGTTTCGAATCCGACTTATTTTATAATGTTAAAGATTATACAAAAAAATTATGTCTTGTTCCGTGTTCTGCAAAAACCGGAGAAGGAATTCAAGAACTATTAATGGTTTTGTGCGGACTAAGCCAAAAGTTTTTAGAGGAAAGATTAAAACTTGATAAAAGAGCAAAAGGAGTAATTTTTGAAATAAAAAAAGAAAAAGCCTTGCAATATATTGAAGCGATATTATACGATGGAGAGCTAAAAATTGGCGATGAAATTGTAATTGCTACATTTGAAAAGCCAATATTAACAAAAGTGAAAGTTTTGGAGGAAGTTTTGCCACTTTCTGAAAAATTTAAACCTGTAGAAAAAGTTTCTGCTGCCACTGGGATAAAAATGCAAGTTTCTGATATGAAGGGTATTCTACCCGGAATGCCTTTTCAAATTTATCGTGGAAATATGTCGGAAATAGAAAAGGAGTTTAAAAAGGAAATAGGCGAAGTAATAACAACAGATAGAGAGGGTGTAATAATAAAATCTGATAGTCTCGGAAGTTTAGAAGCTTTAAGAACTTTGTTGAAACAAAACAATATAAATATCTTAAAGGCAGGAATTGGATCAATAAACAAAAAAGATATTATTGAGGCAAAGGCAAATAAAGAGATTAATCCGCTCTACTGTGTTATTCTTGGTTTTAATGTCGATATAGAGGAAGAAGCAAAAGAATTTGAAAAAGAAGTCAAAATAATTAGAGATGAAGTGGTTTATAAAATAATAGAAAATTTCCAGAAATGGATTGAAGAAGAGAAAAAAAGAATAGAAAGAGAAAAACTTTCTGAACTTGTTAGTATTTGTAAACTTGAAATCTTGCCTCAATATATTTTTAGAAATAGTAATCCTGCAATTTTTGGAGTGAGGGTTATTGGGGGCAGAGTAGTAGCGGGAACATTATTAATAGACGAAAAAAATGAAAAAATAGGGAAAGTAAAAGGAATACAAGCAGAAAAAAAATCAATTGAGAGCGCTGAGGCGGGAATGGAAGTTGCAATAAGTGTATCAGGTGTAACATTTGATAGACAATTAAAAAATGTAAAATATTTATTTTCAGATTTAAGCGAAGAACAGTTTAAAGAATTTAAAAAAAATAAAGATGTTTTAACAAGCGGAGACATAAAAGTTCTGCAAGAAATTACAAACATTAAAAGACGTGAAAAACCTACGTGGGGAATATAATAAATAATTAAAAGAGACAACAAAAATTAATGATAAAGCAAGTTGGAATAGGATTTTTGAATTTATTTATGATATGATATTTTTATATTTTAAGAATATGATTAACCTTAATAAATTT
>JAWAAV010000054.1:0-4272 GCA_038884935.1 Candidatus Pacearchaeota archaeon | reverse complement strand
TTAGTTCTAATGCAGATATAATAAATTTAGAAAAACGAGTTGAAAAATTAAAGAAGCATCTTTCTATCCATCCTCATGATTACTCTACAAAAAGAGCGTTACTTATTAAAGAAGCAAACTTGAATAAACTTAAAAAAATAGCAGAAAAAAAGAGGTAAAATGCGGCAAAACATAAAAGCTGCTGCATCAAAATTTTTTGAAAGTACTAAAAATAAAACCATAACTGTTATAAGTCATTTTGATACAGATGGAATTACTTCTGCAGCAATTATGGCTAAGACACTAACCAAACTTAAAAAAAGATTTTCTCTTAAAATAATAAAACAACTTGAGCCTTATATTTTTGATAAGATTAATGGAGAAGTAGTAGTTTTTCTTGATTTAGGAAGTTCAAATCTAGAAAAAATATCTCGTCTTGGAAAAGAGGTCTTTATAATAGATCATCACGAAATTCCTGCAAGAACAGAAATACCAACTAATATAACAATTGTTAATCCCGAAATTAATAAAAGTGGAGAAATTAGTGCTTCCGGTCTTACTTATTTATTCTGTAAAGAATTAAATCAAAATTCTTACCAAGAGCTAGCAAAATTAGCTATAATTGGGATGGTTGGAGATATGTTGGATAAAGAAATAAGCAAACTTAATAATGACATATTAAAAGACGCAGAAGTAATAGTAAAAAAAGGACTTATGCTTTATCCAGCTACTCGCCCGATAAACAAAGCACTTGAATTTAGTTCTAGTTTTTATATTCCTGGAGTAACAGGAAATTCAAAAGGGGTTTTTGATTTGCTTACAGAGGCAGGAATAACAAAAGAAGGCAATACTTTTAAAAGTTTGTTAGAGTTAAATGACGAAGAAATGTCTAGATTATTAACTTGTATTTTGTTAAGAAAAAAAGATAATTCAGAAATTATAGGAAATATATACTTAATACGTTTTTTTAACAAGCTTGAAGATGCTAGAGAATTAAGTGCAATGATAAATGCATGCAGCAGACTTGGAAATTCTGATATTGCTCTCGCTCTTTGCTTAAATAATAAAAAAGCAAGAGAAAAGGCAGAAGAAATTTACGCAGAATACAAGCAACAGATAATTCAAGCACTAAATTTTGTAGAACAAAATAAAATTGTGGGTAAGGGGTATGTAATAATTAATGCAAAAAATATAATAAAAGATACAATAATAGGAACTGTAATGAGTATACTTTCCACATCTCAAGTTTATCCAGCCGGTACAATTATTATTGGTCTAGCATATGATGAAGATAAAATAAAAGTAAGTGCGAGAGTTTGTGGTAGAGATGGTAGAAATGTACGCGAGGTTTTAGAACTAGCAACAAAAGAAATCCCAGAAACAGAATGCGGTGGGCATCATTTTGCTGCAGGCTGTTTGATAAAAAGAAATTTTGAATCAAATTTTATGGATAAACTAACAAAAGCTCTTGAAATAGAGGTAGTAAAAATTTAATACAAAATTGTTAGAAATAAAACTTTAAAAAATAGGTTTTCTCACTATATTTATGCAAGAAGGAGATTTAGTTTTATGTACTGTAGAAAAAATAGAAAAAACAATTGTATTTGTAAAGGTAGAGGAAGGAGGAGTTGGAACTATTATAACAAGCGAAGTTGCTCCTGGTAGAATTAGAAATATAAGAGACTATGTCGTACCCGGAAAAAAAATTGTTTGTAAAGTTTTAAAAATAGATTCTTCTGGAAATATTTTTCTTAGTCTTAGAAGAGTATCTGCAAAAGAAAAAAAAGAAGTACTAGAAAAATATGAAAAAGAAAAAAGTTTTCTTTCTATTTTAAAGAATATTACACCAGAATTTAAAAACATAGCTAAAAAAATTATTGAAAAAGAAGGAAGCCTATATGATTTTTTTACCAAAGCTAAAGATACACCAGAAATTTTGAATAATTATTTTACAAAAGAAGAAATAGAAAAACTTATTGTAATAATAAAAGAAAAAGAAAAGAAAGAGGTTTTTGTTAAATCAGAGTTTAAGCTTTCAAGTGATTTGTCGGACGGGTTAACAAAACTAAAAGAAATTCTTCTTCCGTATAAAGATAATTTAACTTATTTAGCCGCTGGTAGATACCTAATAAAAGTAACAGCAAGCGATTACAAAAAAGCAAATTCCGAAATGATAAAAATTTTAGAAGGCATTGAAAAAAAAGCAAAAAATCTACATTTAAAATTTGAAAGGAAGGAAAAATGAACTCGAAGTTAAATAAGTGTAAAAAATGCGGGAAATACACACTTAAAGAGGAACATTGTAACGAAAAGACTATTCAAGTAGGTTATAAATATTTAAAATTTAAGAAAACTGAATGATATTAAAATAACCTTTTTTGAATATTGTTAAGCACTGCTTTTCCGTATTCTCCATCATATCCAGGTATAACTTTAATTTTTCCCTCACGGTTTAGCAAAATTTGTTCGACTAACTTTATATCAAATTTTTCTCTCAAAAAATCTTCTTTTTTTACTTGTAAAAGAACTCTAAACTCATTTCCAAACTTTTCAATTAAATCGTTATATATTTTCCAAGATTTTTTGCTTGATATTTTTATATTGTAAACCATAGCTATTATTTCATGTAATGGTAGAAGTTTAAAATAAGGTTTTTTGTTTGGATGCTGTTCTATATTTTGATTTGTTAATCTTTCAATCCTATTTTCGACTCCAATTGTTAATGGTTTTTTACAAACCGGACAAATGCCATTTAATTTTTTTGTTTCTTCTGGAGAGCTTGAAAATTTACAGAGTCTGTGACCATCAAAATGGTATTTTCCATAAGCAGGGTCAGTTTCTATAGTTCCGTATATGAGATTTTTTCTTATTTCTTCGATTATGTCGTCGTAACTACTTATTTTGTTGAAAATGGTTGCTTCTCTTCCCATTCTCCATGGCCAAAAAGAGTGAGCATCTGAAAAACTCACGATTGTTTTGTTATTTAACTCTTTTATACGCCAGTTCATTTCGGGATCAGACGACATACCTGTTTCAATTGCATGAATATAATCATATTGAGAACCAAAAGCTTCTTTTAAACTATTGAAGCCAGATTCACTTCCAAAAACACCAAACCAAGGCGTCCAAGCATGTCCAGGTATAATCTCAATTTTTTCGGATATTTTTACCATTTCTTCAACGAATTCTTCACATGAAATATTAAATATTGGTCTACCATCATAATCTCTTCTACCTTTTTTATCTAAATATTTGTTAATGTCATCAACAACTTCAAAATTAGGAGCTAATAAAACAAGGTGAACTCTTCTTCCTTTACCTTTTGTAAAAATTAAACTAATTTCACCAGTTAAAACAAATCTAAAGTTATTTTTGGTATAAAAAATACCTTTTTTTTCTTTATCTTGAAGATTCGCTTTTAATTCTTCAAGCCATTTAGGATGCGTAAAATCTCCTGTTCCAAGAATATCAAGTCCTTTTATTATCGCCCATTTTTCTAAATTTTCAAGATTTAGATTTTTGCTTGTTGCCCTTGAATATTTTGAATGTATGTGTAAGTCTGCAAAAACTAAATTTTTAAAATCTGATAACATTTTTTAAAAAATTTAATTAGGTTTATAATTGTTTCTTCAATTTGAATATTTTTAGATAAAAATTCTTCTACAAGACAAAGGTAATTTTTAAATAAGAATTAGGAATTTATAACGATTTTTTGAAAAGATTTAAAAAATATGTATTTTGAATTTAAGTATGGTGGAAGAACAGTGCCTTGTTTTAATTAAACCAGATGGGCTAGTTAAAAGTCTTACAGGAAATATAATAACAACCTTATCGGAAACAAGACTTAAAATAGTTGGAGCAAAGATAGTAAGAGTCGGTAGAGAGCTTGCAGAAAAGCATTATTCCAAACTTAAGAATGAATTAATAGAAAAGCACGGTCATGAAAAAGGCGAGGAAATTTATAACAGCGTGTTAGACTATATTCAAGGCAAGTATCATACTGATAGAGTGATGGCTTTAGTTTATCATGGCGAAGATGCTATTAAAAAAATAAGAAATTTGTGTGGAAAAACAAATCCAGAAGAAGCAGATTCAATAACAATAAGAGGAAAATACGGGAGAATAAATTCAAAAACAAAAGTATTTGAAAATGTTGTTCATGCTTCTGATAGTAAGGAAATAGCTGAACAAGAAATAAAACTTTGGTTTAAACCATCAGAGCTTGCAGAAGTTATTTATCCTACAGAAATAAAGTTCTGTGAAAATTGTAAATCAGAAGAACTTGTGTGGAAA
>JAWAAV010000053.1:0-4350 GCA_038884935.1 Candidatus Pacearchaeota archaeon | reverse complement strand
ATCCGGTTTTGCGACTCCAAGTGTTTTTAGAAAGATATCTTGAGACTTATCGGCGGTAGGAATTAGTATTTTGGGGTCAATTTGATAAACGAACGAAGCGGCCTGCCCGGAAACAAATAAAATATCTACGCCGTTAATTTCTTCCAATTGGGCTTCTGAAAGTTTTTGAACTACATCTCCCAGATAAACTAAACGCATTTCCTCTGCATCTATTATATACACTAAACTATTACCATATTTTTTACTTAAAATAGAAGCGTTAATGCATTATTTCATAATTATTCTGCCTCTCCTATTTTTATTTTTGGCAACAGGATTTACTTATTTTATCCAACAAAAAAATGTTTTTATAAAAATTACATCCTTATCTGTTTTCGCTCTGGTAATTATCGCGTCAATTTTATTTAACTATACTTTTAATAATTTAATTAGCATAAGAGGCTCTCTTAGAGGAGACTATGGCACATCTTTTCTTTCTCAAAGATACAGAAATGAAAAATATAAAAAATACAAAAAACAGTCTGATTTTGAAGAAATTATTCTCTCAAGCTATATACCCCTGAGGTATATTTATGGTTTTATGCCTCTGGGCCAGATCTTATACCCAAATACTGCATCTTCCCAAAGGATATTAATTCTTGAGAAAAAATTGCAAATTGATTCTAATGACCCAAGAGTAAAACAAGAATTATTTACGCTTTACACTAAATTACCCCCAACAATCGATACCATTACAAATTTACGTAATAAAACTAAAAAAATTGCAGAATATGAACCACTATACAGAGAGGCTCTTGACTATTACTTAAGCCATAATTTTAAAAAAGAGTACGAATACGATGAAGCCGGAATAAGTTTTTTTTACCCGGAGCATTGGAGAATAGAAGAAAAACATGATAAAATCATTGTCTTCGGGGATACATACTTTCTTGAGATTTTCAAAAACGGTAGAATACTTTCAGATAAAAAAGCGCCTGTTTTGGATAGCATAATAAAATCTATCAGACCTCTTTAGCTTTTGGCCAAAAATAGGCGGTTATAAATACCATTGACAGATATCCTAAGTGACTATTATTTAAATATCTTAAAAAGTACCAAAATATAAAAAGAAATATTCCATATATGAGTATTAATCTTTGGACTGTGTTTTCTTTTTTCTGCCATTTTATCAAAAACATGATCAGGGGCAATCCAATAGCAACTTGCCAAATCCAAAAAGGATAATAGGAATAAGCATCTTTAATAAGACCGAATTCTTTTAAAACTGATCCTAAACCATAGCCTGATATCGGATAGCTGTGGAGCGTGTTTCCGGAAAGATAAAAAATAGTACTATCTAGATAAGCTATTGGGTTCCAAAAGAAAAATGGTAATACAACCACTGAAAACATAACCGTAAAGGGAATAAGTTGTATAATCGTTTTGCTTAAGTTTTTATTTTTAAAATAAAGATAGGCAAAGTAAAAAGGAAAAACAGGCCAGACAGATTGCTTAACTGCAAATGCAAGAGCCAGTAGAATTCCGGCGAGTAAATCTTTCTTCTTGTAAAGCAGATATAAACCCACGAATAAGAATGAGAACATAAAAACATCATCTCTGCCTTCCAAAAAATAACCAAGTGTTGCCGGATTAAATGAAAGAAGTATTAAGAATTGCCGCTTTTTATCTTCATCTTTTACTAGTCTTCCTGCTGTAATAAGCAATATAAAAAACAAGAATAAAAGTGGTATTCTTGCATCAAAAAATCCCGGAAAACCATGTGCAGTTACCAAATAAAATGGTATTGCAAATAATATATAGAACGGTGGCGTCACAAAATGGTAAAGAGCTGGGTTTTTTTCTTTTTCAGAGTAGTTCCATCTTTCAAGCGGAGTTTTGAAATATGTTGCTGAGTAAGGGTTTTGTCCATGAAGCAGAAAACGGATGGCGATCTCCTGTTGAAGTGGCATATCATGAATTCCATACTCGGGAACTGTCTGATGACGCACAATAATTGCAGAATAGAAGGCAGAACCAATAACTACGATTATCAACACCCACAACAGAGAATTTTTAAAAGCGATCTGTAGTTTATCCTTTAAATTTAATAAATCTAAAACTACATAGGACAAAAGACCTAGAAAAATTAATCCAAACAACCAGTAAGGAGTATCCCCAGGGCTTAATCTGTAAGTCATTATAAATGGAATAACCAGGGCAAAAAGCAAAATGCTATCAAGCTTTATATTTTTCATAATTTAATTTTTTTAACAACAAGGGCAGAAAACAAAGATAAAATTAATCCTGATATAGTTAATCCTAAGCCAAGCTTGAAAGATAATGGTTCATACTTAAAGGTTACCACATGACTACCTTCAGGAACAACTACTGCAAGGAATATATAATTTGCTCTATAAAGTTTCGTTTTTTTATTATCAACATAAGCGTGCCAACCCGGATAGAAATTATTGTCAGAAAGAAATAGAATGGACTCTCTGCCAGCAGTAGTCTTTACTGAGATAAAATTCGGAGAATAAAAATTAATTTTTGAGGAACCATGAAAATCTTCCACTGGCTTAAAATCAATCGGATCTTCTTCCAAGATTACGATCTTTAAAAGATCTATATTTGGATTAAAGATTTCATTTAAGATTTCTTGAGGTTTCTTCTTTTTTTTAAATTCGCCTACCAGAAAAGCTCTCGGAAAAGCAGATTTATTTTTGTAAATAGAGAATCTGCCGTCTGTCCAAATTTTTTCAAAGCTTTTGTTTTTATCCCCAGTTTTTGAGTTTTTATCAATGATATATGAAACAGATAATAGTGATAAAAGCCTGACTCGATAGGAATTATTTTTGATTGTATTCATATTATCCGCAAAGGGAAGCCTTGAATCTGCTCTCGGTATCTCTTTAGAATATTTCCCTTTATTTAAACCTGCAAATAAAAGCTCGCCATATCTACTTATGTAAAAAGAATCATAGCCTTCAGGAGAATAAATATTATAATAAGTTAAAAAATTGGGTTCAGCATAAGCTTTTCCTATGCTCCATACTCTATCTACTCCGGATATTCTCTTAGCTTGTTCTAAAACGGGTAATTTCGGAAAAACGAAATCTCTATCTGAGAAATATAAATATTTATTGGCAAAATATAAACTTCCAAAAATTGAAATTAAAATTATTAAATAGGAAACTTTATTAGTAAATTTCCTTGTAAAAACACTGATTGAAACAATAATAATTAATACAAAATAAAAAATAGAAGGAAGTATGAGATTTCTAAAACTTCTGGTCGCAAACTCTCCAAAAGGATCAATTATTTTTTTGTAGAATACAAATCCCCATCCCCCAGTAAAAGCTAAGGTAAGTATTATAATCGTCAAAATTAAACCCTTCTTTGAAATCTTCTGAGATAAGAAATTATTAAAAGCAAAAGCAGATAATACAGCTAGTGAAAAAGTCGATATGAAAAAAATTCTTGATGGAGCAATTGTTGATAAAAATGGTATCTTTAAATAATAAAGCACAAACCAGCTTATGGGAGTAGAAAATCTAAGAGAAAGAGTAATCAAGAAAAATATTTTAAAAAAATTTGAATATTTATAAGATTTTGCTAATAACGAATACAAGCCAAAAATAAGTCCGGGAATACCGATATATAAAACTTTTTCATAGTAAAATCCTCCTCCAAAATAGTTATGAGCTCCAGGATTTCCAAAGAAATCTGAGGCAATAAAGGTAATTAGTCTACTTAATGGAAGCAAATATAGATCGAAGATAAATTTAGCATCAGTTGTTCCTCTTGCTGAATAGATATATGCTTCGATGCTAGGAACAAGATGTACTCCTGCAAGCATAAAAGAAATAAAAAATCCAGATAAAATACATAAAAATTTCTTAAAATTGATCTCTCTTGATAGGAATAAATAGATAATCCATAAAAAAGAAAACAAAAAAACATATAAAGTCATTTGGAACCATCCAGAAAAAATAGAAAAAGTTAATCCTATAATCATCATCAAAAAAGACAAAAATGAGAATTTCTTTCTAATTTTTAAGATAGAGAATAATATAAGCGGCAAAAATAAGGATGAATAAGAACTCATAAAAGATTCTTCCCACCATACAATAATAAATCCTGAAAAGGCGAAAACAAGCGCTCCAAAAAAGCTTGCTCTTTTTCCTAATTCCAGTTCTTTCAAAAAAAGATACATAAAAATCCGGTAAAAACCGGTATTAGAAAAATGATAATTGACCAAGCTTCAATTTGAGGAAAAATTAAAAATAAAAAACTTAAAGGATGAAAAACAGCTGATTGATAAGTACCAAGAAGCGTATTTCCCGAAAAATAATATGGATTCCATAAAGGTAA
>JAWAAV010000052.1:0-4381 GCA_038884935.1 Candidatus Pacearchaeota archaeon | reverse complement strand
TAAAACCGGTTCTGGAATAGATTATTTGTATCCAAGAATTAAATTAGATCAAAACGGATTGTTACACTTTTTGTATAAAGGAGAAAATGATCAGTTTTGGTATACAAATTCAAATGACGAAGGAAACACATGGTTAGAACCAACAAAACTTTCAGATTTACCAAGCTATCTAAGATTTAGAAATAGATTAGAGTTAGATGGAAATTTGCCTGTGGTGGTATGGAACGAGGGTAATGATACTTTAGGTTATTATGAAGGTTGTAATATATTGTTTACAAAATTTAATGGTTCAAACTGGACAATTCCTCAAGATATTTCAAACACTCAACTACCAATGAAAGCAGCATTTCCTTCTTTGATAATTACGCAAAAAGACGGAGATAGTTATTATAATTTTATATGGTTAGAAGGAAACTGTGAAAGTGTAAATTATAACATACATTATAAAAGAATAAGAAAACAATAGTTTTAGATTGTTATGTTTTTCCTATTACAGAGTCTTTCCAATAAACCTCTCTACCACTTCTTCCTACAATAACAAAATAGTATTTTTGATATGGATCATAAGTAAATGTTGCTGTAAAATTTCCAAGTGTGACTCTTATTTTTTCTCCTGCCCATAAGATCTTAGGTACATCAACTCTTATATTACTTTGAGGCTCTTCATCCCAATAACTTATATCCATGCCCATCGAAGATCCAATATAAATTTCCGCTCTTTCTCTATGACTATAAGCTTTTACTTTAATCTGTCCGCTTTCGTTTATCCAGAGAAAAATAAGCATTCCTACATCTTTGTTTTGAATATAATTACTAAAATTTCCAAGCCAGATTTCCATTAAAGGATCAATTGGTTTTCCTGTATACATCGCGTGATCAAAAACTTCTGCTGTTTCAAAATCTAATTCTTTTCCCAAATCATAAATTTTATAGTTTACAGGCTCGACTTTAATCCAACCTATAGAAGCATAAATTCCTGCAAAAATTATAATTATAACCAGAGCAGAACTTAGAATTACCTGTCCTTTTTTGTTTTTTATTAGTGTTTCAATTTTGTTAAATCGTGTATGAATCCAAGAAAACATTAATATAAAAAAAGCGAGCATTAAAAACAAAATATTTTTTTCTACAAAACCTAAAATAACAATTACAAAAGAAAATAAAAAAAGAAATATTTCTTTATAAGTCATCCATTTCAAGTCGCCGAAAAACAAATCATAAAGAAACTCTTTAATCCTCTTTTTTGTCTCTTGTTTCATTCTTTTTTAAAATAAGAGAGTTTTTTATAGTTTGTGGTTGTACTATTTTCTTGTCACAATCCAAGACATAACCCCTGCAACAAAAAACACAAGAATTCCGCCGATTAGTCTTTCGTTTTCTGTTATTCTATAATAAATAGGCATCACTCCTGAAGAAAAAACCTTTACACCAGAAAAAAAGAATACAAGTATTAAAACAAAAACAAACCCAATCATAATATTTTTTCCTATTGCTCCTTCTATTTTTTGTTGACTGAATCCTATCACTGCCAAAATAAAAAACATCGCAACAATCAAAACAGCAAACCACGGAGTTATTGTTTCAACATAAGTTCTTGCACTCGAAGCAGTTATAAAAGCAGTAGCTACTATTACTCCAACAAGAGCATTCATAAAGTCATTATCTCCTAATACTTGAGTCTTTTTTAAAAGAGCATAGACAATAACAAACACAAAAAGAAAACTAAATATAGGCATAAAATAAAGCAATCCTAAAACATTCACTGCCATTTTATATTTGTATTTAGTGTTTAATCATAATTAAAAGAATTGTCTATTTTTATTCTTTTTGATTTTATTTTTTAATGATAAATTTAAGGTTTCCCGCTACTTCCTTTACTAGCAGAGACAAACACAGCTACAATGGCCCCAATTATTAAAGCTCCGACTATAATTAAAGCGCCATATCTATACCAAAATCCCTCTAAACTCATTGTATAATCAGAAAGCGAAGAGATTGCAATAACTACAAATATTAACATCCCGAGTCCAAAAAAAACCCATGTATAAACTGTTTTACCCTCTCCCTCTTTTGTTATAAAAATTCCTGAAAGTATTAAAGCAACAAGCAAAACACTCAATCCTATTCCAAATTTAGGAAAAATTGTTGCAAAAAAAACAGGGACAAAATTAAGTTGTAAAGACAAAAATCCTAATGCAATAGCGATTATTGCAGCCGCTCCTTTATTTTTTTCAAAAATAGGAATCATGCCTAACAAAGCATAAGAAAATGCAAAAATTAACAAAAAAGGCAATACATATGAAAAGAATCCTATTTGACTAAGTTGTGTTAATAATTCCCCAAAGCCAAAACCAGCCCATTCTAGCATTAACATAAAATCTTTAAAGAATTTTTATTTAAATATCTTTCTCCAAGCCAATTTAACAACATATTCTAAACCAAAAACAAATAATAACAACCTAAAAATTACCTAAAATAATTATTTTGTTTTAATTTTGTTTCTAATTTATATGAGTAAAAATTTTCTTTAAATTATCCTTTTGTGTTTGCTATTAAATAAACCATAATTTGTTTAAATTTTTAATTACTCAATAAATCTCTTTTATTACTACTAAATCTTAAATAACCTTTTCAAATTCTAAAATTTTGAACATCGTTTCTCAATTAAATCACATCATACTATACCATTCCAGAAGATTAAACTACTAAAAACTATAATAATTGTTAAGGTTATTTAGAATATTTCACAATAACAAAAGCTGCAACTCCTATAACAACTAAAATAATTATATTAGCCAGGATTCCCCAATCTGTTTTAAATAAATTTATAATTTTTTCCCAATAACCTGTAGCAGAAAGAACAGCGATTGCTACAGAAACAATAATAACAATTAAAGAAAGAGTTTTCAAACTTCCTTCGATTTTAACCTTGTCTTGTAAAACAAAACCCCATAAAAGCATAAAAATTAATAAAACAACCGCCAACACAGCAAAAAATGGTGCAAGACTTGTTATCACACTTCTCGCAGGAGTCGCAACAAGTATTAATGAAACAGCAAGCGAGATTAAAGCATGGTTTTGTTTATTTTTCCCAATAACTTCTGTTTTTTCTAATATTGCAAAAAGCAAAGTAAAGACCAAAACAAACGGAAATATTACCTCAGAAAATATCGGCCATGAAAATATTGTTTCAACCATAACTTAGACAATTAACGAACCTTAATAAATCTTATGCTGATTCTATTTTAGAACTGCCACTAAGAATAAGTTTTACTTTAGTTAAACTACAAATAGTAATTAGATAAAAAATAAGCTAATTTTAATTAATCTTTAATTTAATACTGCTTTATAAATTTTTATTGATAGTTTTCTGTTATCTAATTTATTTTTACTTATTTTTGCTTTGATTATTGTCTTAAAACTATCTTTTAACATCGGGCTTAAACGAAGTTGCGAGCCCTCCTGAAAATTTTCCCTCGATTTTTCGGCAACCCCTGAAAAATCAGAGTTGGAAAATTTTCGAGTGGCGAGCAATTTGGGTGAAAGAGCCTGCAAGGCTCTGGAACCGTTTAAGCCCTGTTAGTTTCTCTGAACGAATGCGAGGACGAGATTTTAATGCAATGTTCCCGAAAGGAAAAATCTCGAGTTTTAATGGCTGCCGAGAATATAAAAATATTTAAAGGAGAACAGATTTTACCTAACTATGACTGATAAGTCTTTTGAAGAAGGTAAAAAATTGAGGGACTTGGAAACTCAAGTTAGAACAACCTTAGAACAATTTAGAGATCCTGCTACATCGAATTTTGCACGAGACTCTTTGATGACAATCGCTACGCAAAGTTATATAGAATATCTAAGGTTGAGTGTAGAATATCAAGTCCCAATTAGAGAAGTAAAATCTGTGACTGGATCTTATTTAGGAATTCTTGATGAATGGGTTAAGCGTGAAGGCAGCCATTAAAATTGAAACTAACCGCTGTTAATCTCTCCCGAATACTTGCAGGGACTAAAATTTAGTGCAACGATGCCGAAGGCAAAATTTTAGAGTTAAAGCGAACTCTGGGATGGCGGGAACGCCAAAGATTTTTATTTTATAATATTTCAGATTGTCGCCGTCGTTTTCGTTTCGTTAAGTTGGGGGGCAGTAGTTTTTATCTTCTCCATCCGTATCTCAAATAGAAATATATCCCGACTGCAAAAGCACCTATAAACATTAGGGAATACTTGCAAAAACTTTTATCAGCTTGGCATAAACTTCCTGCTATTTGAAAAAATAAATAGAACAAGATAAGCAACACAATACCATTTATTGCCCATTCTACTATTGGATTTGCTTGTGCTTTTTTATTGTTCATTTGAGAAAAACTCCCTCTCGCCAAAT
>JAWAAV010000051.1:0-4432 GCA_038884935.1 Candidatus Pacearchaeota archaeon | reverse complement strand
CCAGAGGACTTAATAAAAAACCCTATTCCTAGAATTATTCCTAACCAATATGAATATTTTTGCGCGTTAGTGTCAGCGGTTCTTACTAAGAAATAACAAGATATTACACCGACAGCTGCAATTGCACTTTCCATCAATGCCTGCCTGTCAAAGAACATAAAAATTGGAACGAAGATATACAAGAGGGCGGAAATTACAGCAGCCTTCTTATTAAATAAGATTTTGGTAATTAAATAGAGTCCTAAAAGCGTAAAGGCACCGGTAAATACAGAAATTATTCTTCCAGCAAACAACGGATCTATGAAAATGGTTTCTGATATACCAAAGAGCCACATTAATAATGGTTGTTTACCGTCGTACAATGAGTAGTATAGCGCGCCGGGAATATGTGTTTCCCGCCATCCCCAATCTAAATAAATTGCCTCATCGTTGAAAATGGGAAGGAGAGTTAGATTTGTTAGACGAAGAGAAAAATATAAGATAAATATTAAAAGAAGATGCTTATTAACTAGGTAATTTTTAAGTCTTGTCATTTTACATACTTTTATTATTTTAATATAAACCCCTATGGTAAAAACTATTAGTGATTACTGAAATATTATATAAAGAAAACTTGTCCTAAATTATAAAAACCATTATATGTATTTTTCGTATCTTAAATTTGTGGCAGATGCAAAAAGCCCTTTATATAAATATATATCATTTTGAATATGCTTTCTTTTTTTACCACCAATATTTCCCCAGTTGCATTTTTTTCATCTGAAGCTTTGTTAATTTTATCTAAGTTGCTTTTTATTGCCGGCTCTTTAAGAAAAAAAATATATGCTTCCCCTTGCGAGGAGCCCAACCTTTTATAGTTGTATCGCCTAATTAAATATTGTAAATCTTCTTTCATGCTACATATGGTTGTACAAGAATAGACATAATGCCGATATTTTTTGTCTGATATGGAATTGTTATTTTTGATATCTACATCATGAAGAAACTTATAATGTAAAACATCAATATCCATTGAGGAATCTTGATTTACAGCTATTTTTTCATAAGGCAATAAATATTCATTGGCTTTTTGAGCCAAGTCATATCTCCAAATATTTGCTTTAATTTCTCCGGTTTTCCATTTTTCAATTCTCAATAAAAAAAAGCTGAAAAGAAAAACGACCAGAAATATAAAATAATTTTTAGAAAACTTGAGTAGAGTCATTACGGAAGAGTAGATAATAAAAGGAATAAAATAATAAATCCAGTATGGATGACCAAATGACCCTTCAGGATATAGGACGACATGGATAAATCCGAATATGAATAAACCAAGATGCATCATATTTTTGGAAGATAAATGTTTGTTTTTTATCTTTACGAAGAGTTTGAAAAGAAAGAAAAAAGAAAATAGAGTAATTACCGGATTAAAATACACAAAAAATCTCAACAAAATTGTTGTTGCCCAAATAGACGGCCATTGTCGAAGTGTTAATAGTTGACCTAAACTCCTATTTATAAAAGCTGATTGTAGATCGGAAAACCCTGAATTAATAAGAGCAATATACAACAGAAATAATAAAGCTGTTATTATTGCAGTTATCAACATGCTTAGTAAGAGCTTAAAACGTTTTTTGTAGATAAGATAGGGAGCGAGAGAAAGAACAAAATATATCATCGGCCAATCACTTAATGTCCCCAAAATAATTGAGGGATAAATGAAAAATAAATAGGTATTTCTGTTCTTTTTTAGATAGCCTTGCATTAGAAATAGAACAAGAAGTGCAAAAAATAGAACTAATGGTTCTTGTCCAATCATACGGCCAAACATAGAAAATGCAGGAAGAAGCGAAGCTACAGAAAGAGAGAGGAATGCAAATTTCCTTCCGTTCAAGCGATACCCAATAAGATAAATTAAAACAAGAGAAAGAAAGCTAAAAATTATTACTGTTAGTCTTCCCGTCCAAAAATGTTCGCCAAATATTGCAAAAAATAATGCCTCAATGACAGAAAGTAAAGGCGGGTGATGAAGATAATATACAGGATGCTGTGGCAAAATGGGACTTGCGGAAACAATTGGCGCAAGCTTGGTTGATATTAGTCCAAATTTGTTATAGTTATGGGCGATTATAGAATAGGTATTGAAGTTAAAAGCATTTGGTCCAACGTAAGGTAAATCTATGCCCCTAGTAATAAAAAAGAGAAATATTACCAGCGGCAAAAAAAGAAAATACTTTTTTATCATAGAAAGTTTATTTAGCAGAAATAACTCCTTTCAAGATTAAAAACCTTTTTCAAAAGAATGAAAATTTAAATGGCAATGAACATCAATCATATACAAAAATTCAGAATTCAAAAGCCAACTACTATATTAATTATAATTAATTAATTCTCGGAAAGAGAGGTGGTTGTGAAATTATTTTTGGTCCTTTGAATTGTGATTCAATTTTCCGGGCGGTTTCTGGAAGAAATGGCTCGAGAAGAACAGCAATTTCCTGGACTTGATCAATAATATGGGAAAGAATACTTTTAATCCTTGGATTTTTTTCCTGAATTAGAATCCATGGCCTTTCATTGTTTATAAATTTATCAAGACGGGCAATTTTTTCCCAAACAAAAGACAAGGCATCATTAAATCTAAAATTTAAGATCTCTTCAGAATATTCTTCAATTTTTATAATATGGGCTGAAACATTATTCTTAGAACCCATCAGAGTATAATTTTCTGTCTGGCAAAGTTTGGCGACACGGGCAATAAGATTTCCCAGTCCATTGGCTAAATCTGCGTTATATGCTTTAATAAATTTTTCTTTCGAAAAATCTCCATCTGAAAAGGGAGAGATATAGCGCAAAAGATAATAGCGAAGTGCCTCTGGGCTGTATTTATCAATCAAATCAAGGGGATCAATGATATTGCCAAGGGTTTTTGACATCTTTTTGCCGTTGATTGTAATATATTCATGCACAAAAATACTCTTAGGGAGCTTAAGACCAGCTGAAAGAAGAAATCCTATCCAGTAAATTGCATGGAATCTGAGTATTCCCTTTCCGATCACATGAAGGTTTGCCGGCCACCACTTTTTATAATTTTGTTCATCCGTTCCAAATCCAATGCCACTTTGATAAATATTTAGAGCATCAAACCAGACATACATTTTTTGATTTGGGTCATTAGGAACTGTTACTCCCCAGTTCTTGGCTCTTTTATTTGAACGAGAGATGCTTATGTCTTGTAAATCCTGTTTTATAAACTCCAAAACCTCATTTTTTCTATTTTCAGGAATTATTTGTACTTCATCATTTTTAATAATTTTTTCAATCCGGTCTTGGTATTTAGACAATTTGAAAAAATAATTTTCTTCTGAAACTTCATCAAGTTTTTTGCCAGGGTGTTCCAGACACTCTCCTTTTTCGTCAAGCTCACTTTTTTCATAAAAGAGTTCACAGCCCACACAATAAAGCCCAGTATATCTTTTCTTGTAAATATCATCATTCTTAAAGCATAAGTTCCATAATTCTTGGGATGATTTATGGTGTTTAGGATCACTGCCTCTTTGAAAAATATCAAATTGCACGTTTAACTTTACTGCCAGTTCTTCAAAAAGCTTGGAATTCCGGTCCACTAACTCCTGCACAGAAATTTTTTCTGCTTCCGCTGCTTGGACGTTCTTTAAGGCGTTCTCATCAGAACCACATAAAAGAAGAACTTCATCTCCAATTTGCCTATGATATCTGGCAATAACATCAGATTGGATAAATTCCAAAGCATGTCCAATATGAGGCTTGGCATTTACATACGGTATTGCATTGGTAATATAAAACTTGCTCATTCTAGATTTTTACCCGCTTCTCTTATTTTTTTTTGTGAGCCATGTCCGACTAGAACTTAAGAGGCAAACTGTAATCATGAAGTAATTCTAGCAGAGAAGATAAACATGGACAAGAATTTAAATTATTTTTTTGAACTGAAGAACAGTTCGAGAGTGAGAAAGAGAATTGCAAGAATTATGAAAAAGAAAATGTGAGTTAGATTAAAAAATCTAAGAAGCAGATAAATTAACGTGAAAAGCCCGACGAGTAGCCCTCTTCGAAAATTTAGAAGTAAGTAAGAGAAAAATGTGTAGAGGAATAAAAAAACAAAAATAAGAAAAAGAGGAAGAATAGGTAATTTGAAAATCAAAATTAAAAACTGAAAATTAGGTGAAATGGATACTATTATATAGGTAAGAATAGTTAGGAACAAAAAACTGAGAACTAATAACCAAAATGGTCTTTTTCCGCGCCGCATGGATTCAGTTTAACACAGACTGATGATTTGCAACCAGATGCTAGTTTTAAAAAATACAGAAATACCTATGAGTAGGCTGAGATACATCGGTAACACTTCTAAGGTAAAATAGGATTTCAGAAGGAGGTGATAAAACCGATGTATAAAGAAAAGTGGAGAAACTAT
>JAWAAV010000050.1:0-4548 GCA_038884935.1 Candidatus Pacearchaeota archaeon | reverse complement strand
GATGGAAAAAGAAGAGACAGATGAGATGGAAGTGGCAGAGAAAAAGATTAAAGGAAGAAAAGAGAAAGAGAAAGCTTAGAAGATTGAGAGCAAAGTAAAGCAGCTTATTCTGAAAGTTAAAAAATATTACACCTTCTAGATATTTTAGAACCTTTAGTAAAACCGATTCTAATACAAGAAGTAATACGAAAATTGAAAGACAAATTGATAAGATAAAGATATAGAGTATAATTGCTTTTCGATAATTTGAATTAATTTTTTAATTTGAGAATTTTTGATAAAGTATTGATATCCTTATAAATTAAAAAATTTATTATCCTTTAAAGAATAACAATCTTTATAAAAAGAAAACATTTTTGGTTTTTATGACTGGAGAAATCTGGACAGAAAAATACAGGCCAGCTAGTTTTGAAGGGTTTGTAGGGCAAGAAGAAATTGTAAAAAGAGTAAGGAATTTAGTTTCAAGCTTAAATATTCCTCATTTACTTTTTGCCGGGCCTGCTGGAACAGGTAAGTCTACACTTGCTTTAATTATAGTAAAACAATTGTTTGGAGAGAATTGGAAAGAGAACTATCTAGAGTTAAATGCAAGCGATGAAAGAGGAATAGATGTTATAAGGCAAAAGGTAAAGGATTTCGCAAGAACAAAATCTCTCGGGAATGTTCCATTCAAAGTGATTTTCCTTGACGAGGCAGATGCTCTGACAAGAGAAGCACAGCAGGCATTAAGGAGAACTATGGAGAACTTTACAACAACATGCAGGTTTATACTTTCTTGCAATTATTCAAGTAAGATTATCGATCCGATACAATCAAGATGTGCAGTTTTCAGGTTTAAACTGCTTGAAAAAAAAGATATAGAGAAAGTTATAAAAAAAATTGCTGAAACAGAAAAACTCGAGGTTGACGAAAAAGCCGTCAGTATTATATACGAAGCGAGCGAAGGCGATTGTAGAAGAGTTATAAATTTAATGCAATCTACAGCAAGCATCAGTCCAAAAATTACAAAAGAGCTTGTTGAAACAATTGTTTCAAGTGCGAAGCCTTCTGATATAAAAATTGTTTTAGATTATGCCTTAGCAGGGGATTTCGTTAATGCAAGAGAAAAGCTTCTTGATATAATGCTAAAGGAAAGTTTGTCAGGGCAGGATATGCTTAAAGCAATACAAAAAGAAGTTTGGAATCTTAATATAGAACCGGAATTAAAAGTAAAGTTGACTGAAAAAATTGGTGAAGTAGAATTTAGGATGGTCGAAGGAAGTGACGAATTTGTGCAATTGCAGGCTTTATTGGCAAGTTTTATGCTTGCTGGGCAGGGAAAATTATAAATTAATACAAAAAAGAATATTTTGAGTAATGTTATTGAGTTAATCAAACATTAATAAATTAATTAAAGATAATTTATGAAGCGCGAATAACAATAATAACAATTTTATTGTACTAAACAAATTATAAAACTAATAAAAATGAGTTTTGTTGAAAAATATAAACCAAAAAGCCTGAAAGAAATAAAAGGGCAAGATACTGCTTTAATAAAGCTAAAAGAGTTTGTTGAAAATTTTCCTAACAAAAGAAAAACTTGCATTTTGTATGGACCTCCTGGTTGTGGAAAAACTGCAAGTGTTTATGCTCTTGCAAACGAGAAGAATGCAGAAGTAGTAGAATTGAACGCAAGCGATTTTAGAGACGAGAAAGTAATCTCAGAAGTTGTAGGTTCTGCTTCAAGCCAAAAAAGCCTCTTTGCAAAAAGTAAAATTATACTAATAGACGAAGTAGACGGAATCTCAGGATTTTATGATAAAGGCGGTTTAATTAAATTAGTTAGGCTTATTGACCTTTCGTGTTTCCCTATTATTATGACTGCAAACCATATATGGGATAAAAAATTTAGTGATCTGAGAAGGCTTGGGGAACTAATAGAATTTAAAGAAATAAATTATAATATTATTTTTGAGATTTTGAAAGATGTTGCAAAAAAAGAAAATCTTAAAATTAATGAAAATTTGTTGAAAAGTATTGCAATCAAAGCGAGAGGGGATGTTAGGGCAGCATTAAATGATTTACAAGTTTCGGATATAGGTAACTATAATATAGATGAGAGGGATAAAGAAGAGAATATTTTTAATGTTCTGAAGCAGGTTTTAAAAAATAGGCCAAGTGAACATTTGTTAGAGCTTTACGAAAAATTGGATATGAATCTTGATGAAGTTTATTTATGGCTTGAGGAAAATATTCCGAAAGAGTATAAAGACGAGGAATTGGCGAGGGCAATTGATTTATTAAGTAGGGCTGATGTTTTTAGGGGCAGAATAGTAAGACAACAACACTGGAGATTTTTAATTTATCAAAACTTTTTCTTATCTTACGGTGTTAGTGCTAGTAAGAAGCAGGCAAAAACAGGATTTACAAATTATAAAAGGCCGGAAAGATTACTTAAAATATGGATGATAAATCAAAAAAATCTTGTTAAAAAAGAAATTGCTAAAAAATTTGCAAGATACTGTCATATTTCTTTTAAAAGAGCGATGCAAGAGTTTGATTTTATCAAAAATATATTAAAAAATCAAGAAATACAACAAAAGATTGGATTCGAGGATAAAGAAGTGGAATACTTAAAATCTTTATAGACTTCTATAGTGATAAAACAAAATTTAATTATTATTAAGAATCTTGTTTAGATTTAATTGAAGAAAGGTATATGAGAGAACTAACTATTGTATAAAAATAATTTTAAACTATCAACTTTACTTTTTGATTTTACACAATAAACTGCCAGATTGTTTTCTATTTTAAGAAATCCAAACTAACTGTTAACTTGTTTTAGTAAAAACTTGAGCTGTTGTAATATTGCTATAAATCTCTTGCTTGCAAAGTTCTTCTTCCATTTGCTTTTGCCCTTTCACATGCCTCTTCTAACAATTTTATCACTTTTTTGTTTAAAGCTTCTGGCACATCTCCTGCAACATTAAGCTCTTTAACAACTTCTTTTATTTTGCTTTTTACAATTAATTCTACTTCTGCCATTTTATGTTTTTAATTTTAATTCGCGGAGCATTTTTAATTTTTCTCTACCTTCTTTTGTTTCCGACAGTTTTTTATAGAATCTTCTTGCCATAATTATCTGGCTATCTAAAAAATCCTTCAGCTTTAATTTCCATTCGTCTTGATGAGTTCTAACATATTCAGCCCATCTTTCAATTTGCTCTATATGTTCTCGTCTTACCATTTCCCGAGCCTTAATTTTTTAATTTTTTCTTTAATTTTATTTATTTTATTCTCATTAATGCTGTCTTTATAAATTATTCTTAAATGTTTTGCGTCTTCTATGTCTTTGTTTGATTTTAGCAATTCTTCTTTAAATGCAATATTCGCCTCGATACTTGAAAACCATATATTAAGCCCGGTAAAAGGTAATTTAACTCTTTCTTTTAATTGCAGTTCGTCAAGCTCGTCTTTTGCAAATTTAACTTCCATTTCAGGCAAAAACTCTCCTTGTTTTGTATATCTTACTCCAATCCCTTGATTTAAATATTCGTTAAAAATAACTTCTGGATTAGAGGATTGCATACATTCAAACCCATTTTTAATCAAATCTTCATGCAATTCTTTAAATTTTTTCTCGTCAAGCCTTTCAATAATCATATCAATATCTTCTGTTCCACGGCTTCTTCCATGAGCAATTGCCACAAAACCAGAAACAACAATATATTTACAATGTTTTTCCACAATTTTCACGAATTCTTCTAAAAATTTTTCAAGAATTGTTTTATCATCGACTTTTCTTTCCATTAATACACAAAATCTTATAACTATAAATACTTATTCTTTCTTTTTTCTTATTTTTCAGGCTTCATAAACGGGAATAATATAACATCTCTTATTGAAGGCTGGTTTAAAAGTAGCATAATCATTCTATCAATTCCAAGCCCTAATCCGCCAGTAGGTGGCATTCCATACTTTAGGGCTTCAACAAAATCTCTATCATAAGGATGCGCTTCTTCATTTCCTTTTCTTAGTTTTTCTTGCTGTTCTTTTAAAAGCTCCTCTTGAATTTTTGCATCATTTAATTCAGAGTAAGCATTTCCTAATTCCATTCCCATACAAAACGGCTCAAATCTTTCAATAAGTCGGGTGTCTTTTCTATGTATCTTACATAAAGGAGTCGTTTCTTTTGGGTGGTCTGTTATAAAAGTTGGTTGTATTAATTCTTTCTCGCAAAAATGTTCAAAAATGCTTGCAACAAGCATCCCCCACGATTCTTCCTTATATTCTACTTTATTTTTATCTGCAAAATCTTTCAATTCTTCAGCAGACATTTTTAAAACATCTATTCCAGCATATTTCTTAATTACTTCGGCCATTGTCATTCTTTTCCACGGCCTTGTAAAATCAATTGTTTTACCTTGATATTCTATTTTTGTTTTTCCTAAAACTTTTTTACAAACATATTCGTAAATCTCTTCAAATAAATCCATCATATCATTATAATCTGCATAAGCTTCATAGATTTCCATCATAGTAAATTCAGGGTTATGTCTTGCATCTATT
>JAWAAV010000049.1:0-4550 GCA_038884935.1 Candidatus Pacearchaeota archaeon | reverse complement strand
AAGATGTAGAAGAAGGGAATGAAACAACTGCGGGTGCTAATCTAACTTATAAAATAGAAAATCTTACAGTTGGAGGAAATTTTTTAGAGATAAATTCAACTACAGGAATTATAAACCTAACTCTAAATCAAAGTCACGCCGGAGTTTGGGATTACAATGTTTCTGTTAATGACAGTTCTGGTTTAACAGACAGCCAAATTTTCAGACTTATTGTTTATGATTATCCTCAGTTAGTATATCCTTCAAACGAATATGAGTTTAGTTTGAAAGAAAATGTTTCATCAGAACTAATTTTTGCATTCAATCATAGTGTTGGAATAATATTAAATGACGATTTAAATTACAGTATTTATATAAATGGAAAATTTAAAAATTCTTCAACAGCAAAGGGCAATGGAGAAAACTCTACAATTATTATTACACCAGACTTCACAGAAGAAACAACTTGCTCTGGAAAAGTTAATTTAACAGTGAATGTTTCAAATCCAAAATTAAATAGCTTGTTTAATTGGCTTGTTGAAATAAATCACACAAACTCTCCTTTAACCTTTTCTGGAATTATTCCGGATTCTTCTGGTTTAAACTCAATAACTATAAACCTCACAAAATACTTCTGGGATTTCGATGCTTTTGATAGTTGTTTTCAACAGATTATAGGATATAATTATAAGTTAATAGAAGGAAGTGCAAGCGGAGGCATTATATCTGTAAGTATAATAAATACAACAAATTTAAGTGAAGGAAGCATAACATTTTCAGCAACAACAACAAGTAGAGCGTCATATTATATACTCGCAGACGAATACGAAAATTCAAGTTACGAGAGTGAGATATTAAGTAATGTAAGTAGTAATAATTTTACGATAACTATTGAAGTATCAAATCCAAGAATTGTGACAACAACAGTAACACAAATAAAACTGGCAATAATTAAACTTATTTTACCAGATCCAGTATCTATGGATATAGATGATAAAATTGTTCTTCCAATTATAGTTTTAAATGACGGAGATCAAGACATAAAAGGTATAAAACTTCAGAGTATAGTCGCAAAAGATGGAAAAATTACACAAGATTTGAGTGCATATTTTGATAAAGACTATATAAGCGTTCTTAAACCCAAACAAAGGGAATATGTTAATCTAACTGTACAAGTTGTTACAAGATATAAAGGACTCTTTGAAATAACAATAAATGCAACTTCTGAAAGCCCAGTGGTAAGTGATTGGGGAAAAATTTACATAGATGTAAAAGAAGGTCTAAAAGTTGAAAAAAGATTAATTTTTTTAGAAGAGCTTATTGCTTCAAATCCTGAGTGTATAGAAATAAAAGAAATGGTAAAGGAGGCAAAAAAACTTATAGATGAAAAAAAATTTAAAGAAGCAGAGCTTAAAATAGAAGAGGCAATAGAGGCGTGTAAAAACTCAATTTCACAGCCGATATTAGTTCCAAAAGCAAAAAAACCTGCTTATGAAAGATTAATTAACTATATTGTGTTAAGTTGTCTTCTTGCATTAGGATTGGGCATAATTCTGTATTATTTAAGACGCGAGAATATATAAAGAAAAGATTTAAAATAGAGTTATTTTTACATATTTATATAGCTTATTTTAAGAACATGAAAGAGTATAAAAAAGAGGTAGATAAAAAAGAAGAGAATATTAATAATAATTCTGAGAACCATCTTGACCCAAAAGAAATTAAGCTTATGGCAGAATCGATTGCCGATTGTGAAAAGGAAATAGGAAAAATTTTTTTTGGACATCATGAAGTAGTAAGTTCGTTGATAAGAGCACTAATTTGTAACGGGCATGTTTTGCTTGAAGGAGTGCCAGGAATTGCGAAAACTCTCGCCATAAAAGCGCTTGCAAAAGTAAGCGGATGTACTTCTAATAGGATACAATTTACAGTAGACTTGTTACCTACAGATATTATAGGATTAACAACATATACGCCTGAAAAAGGATTTGAAATTGTGAAAGGTCCTATATTTGCCAATTTTATCATCGCAGACGAAATTAACAGAGCTCCACCAAAAACTCAATCTGCATTAATAGAAGCAATGCAAGAAAGACAAGTAACAATAGGAAAAACCACTTTCAAATTGCCAGAGCCATTTTTTGTTATGGCTACTCAAAATCCAATAGAACAAGAAGGAGTTTACCCTTTGCCTGAAGCACAAGTTGACAGATTTCTTTTTAAAATTATATTTGGTTATCCAGAAGAAAAGTACGAAAAAAGAGTTATGGAAGAAAATATTACCTTTAAAAGATTTGAAGATTGGAACATAAAAACAATTCTTTCTCCCAAAAAAATAATAAGGATGCAGAAAATTGTACATAAGATTTATTTGAATGAAAGAATAAAAGATTACATTATGACTATTGTTAAAAAAACAAGAGAAAAAGATTATGAATATAGTAAATATATTGCGCTCGGAGCATCTCCAAGAGCGGGGATAGCTTTACTTATCGCTTCTAAAGCAAGAGCATTAATGAAAGGAAGAACGTTTGTAATTCCAGAAGATGTTCAATTTGTTGCAAAAGAAATATTGAGACATAGGATTATCTTAACTTATAAAGCAAGAGCAGAGAATATAGACGCAGACCAAATAATTGAAAGGATACTAAAACTTGTAAAACCTTAATTAAAATTAAATTTTTATAAATTGAAATGGAAGACCCTAAAAGATTTAACGCGGATATTTCAGGGAGTATTTCTGAATTTGAATATCTTATGAAAGAATTTGTACTGAAAAAAAAGTTATACAGAATGTTGTTTATTGCAAAAGCATTAGATTTTGATGGCTATAGAGAATATTCCACTCTTGATGATGCAAGTGCAATAGATTGGAAAGCAAGTTTAAGGGCTAACGAAATCCTTGTTAAAAAATATAAAGAAGAAGAGAATCTAAAAGTGGTTTTTGTTGTTGATACAAGCGAAAATATGGTGATTGGGTCTGAAAAAAAATTAAAGTGCGAGTATGCAGCAGAAGTTGTTGCTGCGTTGTCTCATTTTATTATGAGTACTGAAGATAAAATAGGGATGGTTTTCTTTGGTAGTAATGTGAAGGATTACCTCCCTCCTGCAAGAGGCGATAATCACTTTAGATTAATTGTAGATATTTTAACAAATCCTGAAAACTATTATGGATGGTCTAATTTGAAAGACGCTTTAGAATACTTGCTTAGTTATGTCAGTTCAAATGCTGTGATTATTGTTTCGGATTTTTTAAGTTTCGATAAAGAAACAAAAGAAACTCTAAATCTTGTAGCAAACAAATTTGAAACAATGGCTTTAATAATAAAAGACCCAATTGATAAAACTCTACCAAAAGTATTTGGTGAAATAGCAATAGAAGATCCAAAAACCGGTAAGCAAATTTTAATTAATCCTGCAATTGCGAGAAAATCTTATGAAAAAAATGCAATGAAAAAAGAAGAATTTTTAAGATCTTCTTTGACAGAAATTGGAGTAGATTTTGTGGAATTAACAACAAATGTTTCATTCATACCATTGCTTGCAGAATTTTTAAAAACAAGAATAAAAAGATAATAATTTAAAATGAATTTCAGTTTTACGCGGCCGGATTATCTTTTTTTACTATTTATGATTCCGCTTTTAATCTTTATACATTTTCTTTCTTTAAATGTTAAAAAAACAAAAGCTTTAAAATTTGCTAATTTTGAGGCTATTGCAAGAATTAAAGGAATAGATTTATATTCTAAAAATATTTTTACACTTGTTTTTAGTTGTATAATACTTTTCTTATTAATTATGTCTGCTTCAGGACTTACACTTCATCTAAAAACAGAATCCAGTGGCTTTGCTTTTGTTTTAGCAATAGATAGTTCAAGAAGTATGGAGGCGGAAGATTTACAACCAAATAGATTAGAGTTCTCAAAAAATATTGCAAAAAATTTTGTCAAAAAAACTAAAATTGGAACAAAAATAGCAATAATTTCATTTTCTGGAATTTCAAGAATAGAAAAAAAGTTTAGTCAGGATAAAGAGGAGCTTATTAATGCAATAGATAATATACAATTTAAAGAAATTGGAGGAACTGATTTATCAGAAGTAATTTTCGCGGCTATAAAATTATTTAGTAATGAAAATAAAAAAGCAATTATTTTATTAAGCGATGGACAGTTTAATGTAGGAGATTTAGATGAGGCTATAGAAAAAGCAAAAAGCGAAGATATAGTAATAAATACAATTGGAATTGGCACAAAAGAAGGAGGAAAAACAAGTTATGGTTTATCAAAATTAGACGAAGATTCTCTAAAAGCTTTAGCTTATAACACTGATGGGAAATTTTTTATGTTTGAAAATTCTAAAGATTTAGAAAAATATTTTGAAGAAATAATGGATTTAAGAATTATGGAAGTTTCTATTCCCCTATCTAACTACCTTCTAATTTCATGCATAGTTCTCTTTTTCATAGAATTTATAGTTATTAACATAAGATACAAATTTATTTAGTAAATAGTAAAAAATAAGGAAAAATTTAAAGTCAAAAAATTTAAAGATAAATAAAATAAATTTTGTTA
>JAWAAV010000048.1:2511-4625 GCA_038884935.1 Candidatus Pacearchaeota archaeon | reverse complement strand
CTTCCTGTTTATTTCTTCAACCGGCAAACCCGCTGCTTTAGAGATTCTTTCAAGAAGTTGATAATAATTAGACGTCATAGGCTTTTTAAGCAATCTTAATTTAAAAGTATTATTATGTTACGAAAGAGTTATCACAAACTAATTATCTTTAATGATTATCACAAACATTTAAAAATAATTTATGTTTAAAATTATTATGGCAATAGTTGCATTAAAAATTAAAGTTATGCCCGAGTCTCCTGAAACAGACCTAAAAATAATAAAAGAACAAGCTGAGAAATCTTTAATAGAAGAAGGAGCAAAACGAGTTATAATAGAAGAACAAGATATTGCATTTGGTCTAAAAGCAATAATAGTCACGATCGCTTGGCCGGAAGAAAAAAACACTGACATCGCAGAAAACAAATTAAAAGAAATTACTGGTGTGAGTTCTACAGAAATTATTGATTATAGGAGAGCAATAGGATAGTATTAATAATTTCTAATAAATTCTTCATTACTAGTAAACTGGTTAATAGATTAATTCGAAAAGATTATTAAACACTGTTTTCTTTCTTAAATTATGTTATCAGAAGAAGAAGCAAAAAAAGTTAGACAAGCTCTTATTAACCAAATAGAATCTATGAATTTTTCTGAAGAAGAAAAAGACCAAGCAATAGAAAAGATTTTTCAAATGTCTTCAGAACAACTAGAAAAATTTGTCAAACCTTCAAACCAGTGTATATTTTGCGCAATTGTGAATAATCAAGTAGAATCATACAAAATTGCAGAAAATTCCGACGCAATAGTAGTTCTAGAAATTAATCCATTAAGCAAGGGCCATTCTCTTATTATTCCAAAAAACCATATCCCCCTTACAGAATTTTCAATCAAAGTTTACGAGCTTTTACATGATAATATAAAAAACATAAAATCAAAAATAAATCCAAAAGAAATAAACATTTCAAGTTCAGAAGTTGAAGGGCACGGAATAATAAATATACTTCCGATTACAGGAAGTGAAACAGGCAAAAGAGAAAAAGCCACCAAAGAACAACTTGAAGAAGTTCAAAAACTTTTAAAAATCGAAGAGAAGAAACCGGAAGAAAAACCTATAATTGAAGATAAGAAACCGGAATTATCTGAAAAAGAACCAGAAATAGTTATAGAAAAAGCTCCTGTTAGAGTACCATAAATAAATAACAAAAAGAAAAGCTAACAAAAAAGAAATTGTAAAAGGAATACCGTCTTTAATTTTAACTTTTTTGTTATATTTTTGCAAAATTTGAAGTTCTTTTTCGTCAAGTCCTGTCACGCGAGGTTTAATAATTTTATTGCCAACTTTAACATTTTCATAAAGCCAATCACCAATTGTAAGTTTACTTACCGGCACAATTTTAACCATTAATTCCTCAAAAACCTTAGAATAAAAAAGTAATACTGGAGTAATAATAAGGAAACTAGCAAAAACAATAAAAATTAAAGAAAAGAATGACAAAACTAAAAAAATAGCAAAAAACAAAAAGAAAATAATAAAAATTTTTTTTTCCCTTAACATTTTTTGTTTAAATTTTTCTAAAAATTTTTTCCAGTTACAAAAAACAACAACAAAACTGAAGAATAAACTATAACCTGCTCCGATAAACATTAGAGATAAGAAAAAATTTAACAACAATTTTAAATTTTCGATAAATATTAGAGAAAATGGCAAAACTGTACCTAAAGCAGTTAAAAGTTTTGCATCTCCTCCTCCAAAACCTACTCTATACATTACTTCTCCTACCACAAAAAAAATTACCATACCTATAATTCCAGGTGTAAAAAAATCTTTCCATAAAAAAATAGAAACAAACGCTCTATAAGAAAAAGCAAATGCAATAAGAGAGAAACTAACCCAATCAGGAATTTCTCTTTTTTTAAAATCAGAGATTACTGCAAAAAAAATCCAGATTAAAGCCAGACAAATTAAAAATATCTCATACATTTTTAAATAAAGAATTAATAATTTATAAGCTTTAATAAACCTCTTTTATTTACTCTTTTGTCTAATCCTAACGACGAGTGGGAGTTTTTTGGATTTTTCCACTTCCGGCCTGGAAAATTCCATGACGCACATGCTGTTGGCGGGATTCGTT
>JAWAAV010000048.1:0-2501 GCA_038884935.1 Candidatus Pacearchaeota archaeon | reverse complement strand
AAGATATTTAAAAAACTGCCTCAATTCTCATTTAAAATCTACCGCAAAATTTATTTTACTTCAATTCTACTGCTTTTATTGTTCTATACTTTCCACCTTTTTTGTATACATTTCTTTTTTTCCATTTCTGTTTTTTGCTTTTTCTTTGTTCGCTAAATCCATATTCCATTTTATTTTTTAAGTCATACCTCCTAAAGCAATTGTTCCAAGTAGTGACAAAGCAAGCGTTGCAACTAAAGCAACAACTAAATAAAGATACACTCCTTTTTTAAGATTCTTCCCTATTTCATAAACACTTCTTAAATCATCACTACCAGCATCAACAGTAACAAGTGTTCTTGATAAAATAAAAATAATTTCAACTATATATAAACCAATAGAAATTTGAAGCCAATAAGTTGGAATCATTGTCTCTATATTAAACAGTTCTAAGATTTCTTTAATATTGCCTAAACCTGCAGTACCTCCTTCTACTGCTCCACCAACAGCGAACATTACCTGAAGCTTATTCAAAATAAAAGTAATCATACTAGCCAACCCAACAACAATTCCTGCGAGCAAAGGCGCGAGGAAAGTCATATTGCTTTTCATATCGCTAACAACTTCTGCTAACAAATCTCTTAACCTTTCATTAATTTTATGAATATTTTTAACATACTCTGAAATTGAGATTAAACTTACTGCTGCAATCTTTAACCCTTTCTTTACACTTTCGATAAGTATTTTCATTGAAGTAGAAATTAATTCTGAAGGATAAAAAACAATTGCTCCTCTTCTGGGATTGAAAATTGCATCCTCTAAAGACATTCCTAATTGTTGTATATTACTATTTACAACTCTAAAAAAATTCTCGGTTCTCGTTCCTTTTGTTGCTTCTGCCACATGAGCAAATGCAATTTCTGCCGGTATGCCGTCACCAAGCCTGTTTCCAAGCTGAAACAAACTTGCGATAAATTCATCTTCTAACATTCTTGTATCCTCTCTTGATTTTATTAAGTCCCGAGTCTTTAAATCATAAGAAACTGCAAAAAATAACGCAATCCCTAATGGAATAAACATACTTAACAAAATTGCTCCTAAACCGAATGGCCCTTTTACTCCTGCAGCAGTATCTTTAAAATCAAATAATTTCAAATCTTTTAATCCTTCAGAGAATCCAAATCCTAACTGACCAAAAGTATAATCTTTTTTCAATCCTATAGAAGAAAGAAAATCCAATTGAAGAATAAATGGTAAAAACCCAATTAAAATTAAAGGTAAAACAATTAAAGCTGCTTTTTTATAAGGAGCAGTAGAAATAAATTTTTTATAATCTGGATTCATTTCAAGCAGTTCTGTTTCTCCATGCCCTCCCGGCCTTTTCATTAGAACTTCAGAAGTCATATAATAGACAAAAAAAGGAATAAGCAAATTGAATATAACAAAAACGTGGCTTGCTCTTAAAGCACCTTCAAGCAGAGTAGAAGCAAGTGGCAGTAAAGCAATACCAAGAGTAGGTAAAACAATCCCCATCATGTAAAGAGTTGTTAAAGGACTTCTTACCTCTCTTGTAAATTTTAACATCTTCTCGTAAACTCCATCAAGGATAACTTGTAAAGCTCTCTCTAACACTTGTATTCTTCTTTCTTCACTCGGTTCGTATAAGCTTGATTCTATTAAATGAAAACTCTCAACAAATTCCAAATTAGTTTCACGCCAACCATCTAAGTAAGCATCAAGGCTCTCCTTTATGGTACTATATTTCCCGGTTTCAACATCCCAAAAAACTTTTTTCAAGTCAAGAGCAAGAGGAGGTTGTAAATGTGTAGAAGCAAAAGAAACTGCTCTTTCTAAATTAGAAGTGTGTTTCATATAAGCAACAACATACAGTATACAAGGAACCATCTGACTACTTGTTTTCAATCGCCATTTATTAGCCAGTCTTTTTGGCATACTATAAAAATAATAGAATGAAAACCCTGCTCCAACAATAAACATAAACAAAATCATAAACGACACATTACCGCTTATCAAATAATAAACGCCGAATAGGAATATCCCTGCTATAAAAAGAACTAAAGCACTCATAAAAGCCAAACCCACTACTTGCCCTGGCGTAACATTAACATGCGCAACTTCTAACTCTTTTTTTATTTTATCCTCGTCTTTCTTTGCAAGCTTAATAGCAAGCATATTTCCAAAAGACAGACACCATTTCTCATATTTAGAAAGTTGGGGCATTAAACTTTCCTTAAATTTTAAATACTCGCTACTATACTGACTTCCCCCAACTGCCTCTTCTGACTTAATTTCTGCTCCGAGTTTGGCTTCATATTTTTTAAGAATTTCTTGCACCCCTTTTCTATCCATTTTTACTCTCCAGTATAAATTAAAAAAGAAATTCTCTTTAATAAACCTTACTAAAAACTAGTAGTAAACAATATATTTCTTAAATTATAAAAAGACTTAAAAATATTAAAAGATGGCTCGCGGGTTTAGTTCTTGCTGGTTCAACTTTCTTA
>JAWAAV010000047.1:0-4628 GCA_038884935.1 Candidatus Pacearchaeota archaeon | reverse complement strand
TAAAAAAGAGTGTTTTGGAAACGTGTTTAACATTGGCTCTGGCAAAAATTATTCTGTCAATTTTGTTACTAATAAGATAATGGAAATCTCTAAGATTCAGGTAAATCCTATACGTTCTCCTGCTCTTAATGAAATAAAGGATAGCCTTTCAGATATAACCAAAGCTAAAACAATTTTGGGCTGGAGTCCTAAGACAAGTTTCGAACAAGGTTTAAAAGAAACTTATAAATACTTTGTAAGTCAGTAAGTTATATGAGAATGCCAGTAGTAGCGGGGCAGTTCTATCCTGCCGAAAAAAAAGAACTCGAAAAAATAGTAAAAAGTTTTTTGATAAAAGAAAAAAAGGAAAATATTAAAGCAGTTATTGTGCCGCATGCCGGTTATGCCTTTTCTGGAAAATTGGCTGGAAAAGTTTTTTGTCTTGTTCCTGAAAAAGAAGATTTTATTTTATTAGGTGTGAACCATACAGGACTCGGCAAGAAAGTTTGCTTTTCTTTAGAAGATTTTGAAACTCCTCTTGGCATAGTTAAAACAAATAAAGATTTAGTTGAAAAAATTCTTCATAAACTGAAAAAAGATGAAATAGAAGTAGAAGTGAATGAATTAGCACATGCAGAGGAACACAGTATTGAAGTACAGTTACCTTTTTTGCAATTAAGCCAGAAAAAGTTTGAAATTGTTCCCGTAATATTATCAAACCTAAATTACGAGGAATGTAAAAAAATTGCAGAAGTTTTGTCAGATTTTGTTAAGAATAATGAGGGCATAATTGTTTCTTCAGATTTTACACATTATGGTTCTAGTTACGGATTTTTGCCGTTTATTAATAATGTGAAAGAAAATCTTTACAAGCTTGATAACGAGATAATTCTTCAGATTTTAAAGAGAGAAAGTAAGGCATTTTATCATCTTGCTCAAAAGAGTACGGTTTGTGGGCTTTATGGCATTACAATATTAACTGAGATGGCTAAAATTAAGAGTTGGAAACCAAAACTTATTGATTATTACACTTCAGGGGATGTGATAAACGAATGGAACCAAGCAGTTGGCTATGCCGGAATTGTGTTTGAATAAACTACTAATTAGAAAGTTATAAAACAAATAATTAAAAAAATAAATAAAAATATAAGGCCAAAAATATAAAGTATAAAAAAATGATTTTTAAAATAAGTAATTTTTTCAATAAACATATAAATAAAATAAACTAAATTTTCTGGAAGCTTATAATAATTTTTTACTGAATAAATTCTATATTAAATAATAAAAGATAACCCAAACAAATAAAAATTCCAATAAACGAAAAATTAGATTTATTCTTCTTGTTTTTCTTCGTTTTCTATCTTTTTCAATTCGCCTTCTATTTTTTCAACTTGTTGCTCTACTTTTCCGACCTCTTTTGCTACTTCTTTTACTTCTCCCTCAACTTTTTTAACTTCTTTTACAGTCTTTTTTGTCATTTTTACCTCCTTTTTGTTTAATTTTGTTGAAAATTCTATTAATCTTTTGTTTATAATTCTTTCTCACTGGCTTTCAGTTATTAAAAATTTTCTGCGAAACAGTTTCTTTTGCAAAGTTAGTATTAGAACCAAGAGTAAGTAAGAATGAGAATAAATCATAATTGTCTCTGCTAGATTGATTAATAATCCCGGTTTTGACTTTATATTTTTGGAGAAGCTTTATATTCTGTATAAGCCTTCCTAAAATTAGGGCTCTTGATTTTCCACGAGAATCAAGAATTTCCTTAAAGTCAATAATAATTACTTTTTCGTTATCATGAGCAATCTTACATAATATATGATTTAACCCAGAAGCTCTTTCCTTAAGCTTGTCTTTCTGTCCGGAATGTTTCAAAATTAAAGCAAAAACTTTTCTATTTTCAAGAGCAAGCCTGTTAAATTCTATATCTTGGCCTTGGATAATAATTCTCTTTTTTTCAGAATAAGCTTTATCAATTTCTTTTCTCGCTTTTTCCCAGTTTTGTTGATTTATAATTGCAAGACTCATAATAGAAATACTCAAAAAGGCTTTTTATATTTAACATCTTTTAAGTTAATATATAAAGATGATTTCTTATTCACTTGCGAATATTTATTTCAACAAGGTTTTATTTTTCTTTTCGAGTATCACACTAAAATCTCTTCTTCCATTTATTCAAAAAGCATAACGGCTATAGCACATGTTATACACAATCTTTTTCTTACTTTTCTTCTCCTAGGAGGCTTAAATTCTTAGATAAAAATCCTTTCCCATAAAAAACTCGTAAAGTCTGATTATTTAAAAATTAAATGATAAAATAATAAACAAACAAGTTTTTTTGTTTTCTTAAATAATAAAATTTAATGCTTTGCTTTTCTAGCGTTTCCACAAATTTTTGCTTCGCTAAAACTCCTCTTAATCATACTCTACCAATCTAATTTAACAAAACTTGTCTAACCAAAATTTCCCCAATTATAATCTCTTATTCTGCCATCTCTTTCAGCATCCCAATACATTATTTTTTCTGGGCCTAAAACTCCAATTTGCCTTGCTTGAAGCATACTCTTCTCGTCGATATGCAAATGCCTATAACCTCCTTTTCCATTATTAATTGAAGGATCGTAAATTATAACATTATTACAGATTTTGTTCCAAAATTCTGCAGCAGCTTTTGAGGGTATGGCGATTTGTGACCTTTCGAACGGCACAAGATTGTGTTTTGACATAAAATATCTTACAATAACATGCCACGCATGAACCTCTTGCGGATAGATCATATGAAAATCAGAATCGTCAACAGTAGAGGCTTCTAAATATCTTATGTTAAATTCTTTATGGGCAGGCACTTCTGAACCATAAGCCGGTCTAGTTTTCCAACAAATAACCCTTTTCCATTCATTATCAACAACAGGAACATGTATCCATTTTATCCTATACTTTCCATGAGATTGTGTACTTGAAGGAACTTTTACAATTACAACAAGTCCCTCCCTCTCGACTCTTTGCCCTCCTTTATCAAATTCTATTTTAGAACCTGCATTAAAATCTGGCGGCATTTCTTTACAAACTCTTCCATCATATGTATCTCTAAAACATCCATCCATTATACTCCAAAATGGAACATAAATTCTTGTTTTATCTTTGCTGTCAAAAGGGGGTCTATAACTATATCCAAGACAAAAGTTTTCTTCTTCAGGGATTCTAGTTAATCTTGATAATGCTTTTTGTCTTATTTCTAAAGGAATTTCTCTAGTTCTCAAACATTTTTCTACAGAATAAGGCTGCTCTAATTCAAAATATTGCCCGTGTCTAAGATTTTTTCTGCTTGCTATTTCATTGTTTTTTCCAAATTTTGTTGGAATTAATCTAAATCTTAAAATTAATCCTTCATTTTTAGGGTTTAAGGACATAATCTTTTCCACTAAACCTCTTGCCCTATAAACTTCTCTACAATTAAGTCTTTGTATTTCTTTGACACTTCTTTCCCTAAAAAATTGTTTTTTCATAACTTACTTAAAACTTAGATATATTTATATTAATGTGGTGATATATAACACCACAAAAATAAAATTTAAAAATAATAAAAAACAAAGAAGTAAATGGAAATTAAGGATACTTTAATAAAACTTGGATTAACAGAGCAAGAATCTAAGGTTTATCTTTCCTTGTTGGAACTCGGTCCAAGTCTCGCTGGTCAGATATCAAGAAAAACTGGCATTCATAGAAGAAATATATATGATATAACAGAAAGACTTACCGAAAAAGGACTTATAAGCGCTATAACAAAAAATAATAGGAAAGTATTCGAAGCTGTTAATCCTAATAAATTCCTTAGTATTTTAAAAGAGAAAGAAAGAGAATTAGAAGAAAGTTTGCCAGAATTACAAAAACTTTATGAAAAAACAAAAGAAAAACAAGAAACTAACTTCTATAAAGGACAAGAAGGACTTAAATCTGTTTTTCAAGATCAACTTGAAGATAATAAAGAAATTTTAATTTTAGGGGCAAGCCAGTCTGCATTTGAAATTTTGCCTTTTTATTTCAAATGGTATGATTTAGAGAGAAAAAAGAAAAAAATAAAAGCAAGGATTATCGCCTCAGAACCATTAAAAAAGAAAATTCCATCGGCTAAAATTCGCTACATCCCACAAAAATATGCTAACCCTCTTGCAATAAATATCTACAAAGACAAAGTTGCCATAATTCTTTGGAAAAAAGAGCCTCTTGCAATAGTAATAAAAGAAAAAGAAGTTGCTGAGTCTTACAAAAAATATTTTGAATTAATGTGGAAAATAGCGAGAGAGTATTAACATAAATAATTATTAAACTAAAACTTTACTGATTATTTACATCTCAATTCTGTAATCTCTATCTCAAAATAATGATTTTGTTTTCAAAAAGATAAGATAAGAATAATGGATTTGTATAGAAAAATTTCTAAAAATAAATTTAATGAAAACGTAGGATTCTTAAGAGAAAAAACAGAGGAGTAAGATTTTTATTCTGTCTAACTTTTGGATTATTAAGCGCCGATAGTATAACGGTTCGTATTCCTGCTTCCCAAGCAGGCGACCCGGGTTCAACTCCCGGTCGGCGCATTGATTTACATTTTTAAATATAACTATTAAAGTCGATGCGACGAAGGCGCATTA
>JAWAAV010000046.1:0-4706 GCA_038884935.1 Candidatus Pacearchaeota archaeon | reverse complement strand
TGAAATAGCTTTTCTTAATGCTGGCTTGGAAATAGAACTTATTGATGAGGCAAAAGACAGAAGAGAAAAATTCCAATATACTGGAGGTTTGATGGAGTTTGTTAAATGGCTTAATAGAACAAAAGAGGTTCTTCACACTAAACCTATTTATTTTAAAAAAGAAACAGATCACACAATTATAGAAATATCAATACAATATAACTCTTCTTACGATGAAAAAATATTTGGATTTGTAAATACAATAAACACTGTAGAAGGTGGGACTCATATAATTGGATTTAAAACCGCTCTCACAAGAGTGATTAACGATTATGCAAAAAAACAAAATATGATTAAAGAAAAAGAAAGTTCTTTAACTGGAGATGATATAAGAGAAGGTCTAACAGCAGTTATTAACCTTAGACTCCCGAATCCCCAATTTGAGGGTCAAACAAAAACAAAGCTCGGCAATTCAGAGGTAAAGGGCCAAATAGATTCTATTGTAACATTGTTCCTATCAGAATTTTTTGAAGAGAATCCTACAATAGCTAAAAAAATTGTTACAAAAGTTTTAGAAGCAGCAAAAGCAAGGCTTGCTGCAAAAAAAGCAAAAGAGTTAGTAAGAAGAAAAGGTGCTTTCGGTCTTGGGGGTTTGCCAGGAAAACTTGCAGATTGTTCAAGCAAAGAAGTCGAGAATACAGAACTTTATATTGTTGAAGGAGAATCTGCAGGAGGAAGTGCAAAACAAGCAAGAAATAAAGAATACCAAGCAATACTCCCACTAAAAGGTAAAATTTTAAATGTAGAAAAAGCTGCTCAAACAAAAGTTCTTTCAAATGAAGAAATCTCAAATCTCATAACTGCAATTGGTACTGGTATAGGTACAGAATTTAAAATTGAAAACTTAAGATACGGCAAAATTATAATAATGACTGATGCGGATGTAGATGGACAGCACATAAAAACTCTTTTACTAACATTCTTTTATAGATTTATGCCCCAACTTATACAAAATGGAAAGGTGTACATTGCAGTAGCTCCATTATACAAAGTAAGAAAAAAAGAAGACTATTATGTTTATTCAGATGAAGAACTGAAGTTATTATTAAAAAAAATTGGAGAGAATGCAGACGTACAAAGATTTAAAGGACTTGGAGAAATGAATCCTCAACAACTTTGGGATACAACAATGAATCCGAGGACAAGAATTTTAAAAAGAGTTACAATACAAGATGCAATTGAAGCAGATACTATTTTTTCAATATTAATGGGCGAGGAAGTCGCTCCAAGAAAAAAATTCATAATTGAACATGCCCACGAGGCATTCCTTGATGTATAAAATGGCAGAAGAAAACTCAAGACATGAGAAAGAGAGAAAAATAGAAGAAATAAAAGAAACTCTTGAAAAAGAAAAAATCAAAGAATTAGAAAAAAATATAGTAGAAAACCACGGGAAAAAAATAGTAGGGGCTGAAATAACTGAAGAGATGGAGAAAGCTTACATAGACTATGCTATGTCAGTCATTGTCGCTAGAGCATTACCAAGTGTTGAAGATGGCTTAAAACCAGTTCAGAGAAGAATACTGTTTGCAATGCATGAGATGGGCTTACAACCAAATAAGCCAACAAGAAAATCCGCGAGAATTGTTGGAGATGTTCTTGGTAAATTCCATCCTCATGGAGATATGGCAGTATATGATGCAATGGTTAGGCTCGCTCAAGACTTTTCATTAAGATATCCTTTAATCATAGGTCAAGGTAATTTTGGAAGTATTGATGGTGACCCACCAGCAGCAATGCGTTATACAGAAGCAAAACTTGCACCAATCTCTACAGAATTGCTTGAAGATATAGAAAAAGAAACTGTAGAATTTTTGCCGAACTTTGATAATACTATGAAGGAGCCTTTAACTTTACCAGCGAAACTTCCAAATCTTTTAATCAATGGAGCTACGGGTATTGCAGTTGGAATGGCAACAAATATCCCTCCTCATAATATAACTGAAGTGTGTGATTCTATTATTGCTTGTATAAACAAACCAGAAATCACAACTGAGCAACTCTGTGAGATTATAAAAGGTCCAGATTTTCCAACAGGAGGTTATATTTCTGGAGATATAAAACAAATTTATTCTAAAGGTAGCGGTAGAATTATAATAAGAGGCAAAACAACAACAGAAGAAGAAAGAGGTAAACAAAAAATAATAATAACAGAAATTCCTTATATGGTAAACAAATCTGATTTAGTAAGTCAAATCGCAAAACTTGTACAAGAAAAAAAACTGCCAGATGTTTCTGATATTAGAGATGAGAGTGCAAAAGGTAAAACAAGAATAGTTATTGAATTAAGAAGAGGAGTAGATAGTAAATTTACTTTAAATAAACTCTACAAATTTACAAGACTGCAAGATAATTTTGACATAAACCTTCTTGCATTAGTTAATGGAAAACCTCAAGTACTCAATTTAAAGCAAATAATAGAAAATTTCATCAATTATAGAAAACTTATAATAACAAAAAGAACAAAATTTGAATTAAAAAAAGCAGAAGAAAGATTAGAAATTGTTGTTGGTTTGATTAAAGCAGTAAAAAATTTAGATGAAGTGATAAAAACAATTAAAACAGCAAGCAATCATTCCGAAGCTGTCCAGAATCTTATAAAAAAATTTGATTTTAGTCAAAAACAAGTGAATGCAATACTTGATATGAGACTGGCAAGTCTTACTGCACTCGAACAAGAAAAACTAAACAAAGAAGAAAAACAACTTAATGAAAATATCAAAGAGTTTAAAAAAATTTTAGGCGACGAAAAAGAAATTTTAGCAATAATCAAAAAAGACTTAGTTGAATTAAAAAGAAAATACGGAGACGAGAGAAAAACACACATAATGGCTCACGAGATACGGGAGATAAGTGAAATGGAACTTATACAAAAAAAGGAGGTTGTTATAACAATAACAGAAAAAGGTTATGTAAAAAGGATGGATTTAAAAACTTACAGAGAACAAAGAAGAGGAGGAAAAGGCGTAATTGGTTCGGACTTAAGTACTGGAGATTTTGTCAAGCAATTAATTGTATGTTCGACTCATGACTATCTTCTCTTTTTTACTGATAAAGGAAAAGTTTATTGGCTTAAAGCCTATCAAATACCAGAAACAGAAAGATACGCAAAAGGCAAAGCTTTAATCAATCTTCTCAACATTAAAGATGAAAAAATTCAGAGTGTTTTACCGGTAAAAGAATTTAAAGATTTTGTTATAATGACAACAGAGAAAGGAATCGTTAAAAAAATGTCCCTTTCTCTTTTAAGCAAACCAAGAGCTAGTGGTGTTAGAGTAATCAACTTACCTCCAGAAGGAGATGTTGTTGTTGGGGTCAATCCTGTAAAAGAGAAACAAGAAATCTTACTTGTGACAAAAAAAGGACAGGCAATAAGATTTAATAGCGATGAGATAAGACCTATGGGCCGTGCGAGTTATGGAGTTACAGGAATAAAACTCGAAAAAGAAGATAGAGTAGTAAGTATAGAAGTTCTTCCTCTTGAAAAAGACAAGACAACAATAATGACGATAACCGAAAAAGGATATGGTAAAAGAAGCGAAATTGAAGATTATAGATTGACAGGTAGGGCAGGAAAAGGAGTTATCAATTTAAAAGTTAATGAAAAAGTAGGAGACGTTATTGCAACAATCTCTGTAAAAGAGCAGGATAGTGCAATTATTACAACAGCAAAAGGTATGGTAATAAGAATTCCTGTAAAAGATATAAGAATAATGGGTCGAGCTACACAAGGAGTAAGGATAGTAAAGCTTCATCCAGAAGACAGAGTAGTTGACTTAGTGAGAGTTGAAGAAGCAGGATAATTATTGACATTGTGATTAATCGAAGTTCGATTTCCTCGTAAATTTCGACCCATAAAATTTTCCTATTAATTGTTGTTAGTTGCCCATGAATACTTGGAGGACTTGATTTTTAGTGCAACGTTCAGCCGAAGGGAAACCGAAGAGTTAAATTTTAGTGGCAGTCGTTCAATCAAGCGAACAAAGTGAGCAATAAAGAAATACATCAAGGAGACAATTTTAATCGTTTCGTTATGGGGAGGGGGAGTGTTTTTGGTTCTTTTTCTGAAAAAGAACGGGTAGGAGCGAAGCGTGGGTGGGAGTTTATAATAAACCAAAAATTAATCCAGCAATTGTTGAATAAACAATCACTAAACTTACATAAGTTATTGTTTTCATAGTGCCTAAAACTTTTCTTATAACTAACATATTTGGTAAACTTAAACTAGGTCCTGCAAGAAGCAAAGCCAGAGCAGGTCCTGAAGCCATGCCTTTAGCAATCAATGCCTGAACTATTGGAATTTCTGTTAAAGTTGAAAAATACATAAATGCCCCGAATATAGATGCGATTAAATTTCCTAATATTGTATTACTACCTACTAATCTTTCTATTAATGTCTGAGGAAGAAGAGGCACGATAAATCCGGCAACAAAAACCCCTATAAATAATAATGGAAGAAGGGTTTTAGCAAAACTCCAAGTTTCTTCCAGCCATTTTTGAGCAACATGATCTCGGAATTTCCAAAGAACTAATCCGACAACACCAAAAGTAAATAATCCTGTTATTGAATATTTTAGTACATTGTTAATTTGTAAGCCATTTACAACTAAAACCCCAACCATCAAGCTAAAGAACAATATTAAAACCTTATTTGAGAGTTTGGATTC
>JAWAAV010000045.1:0-4744 GCA_038884935.1 Candidatus Pacearchaeota archaeon | reverse complement strand
ACAGGAGAAAAATCAGATAAAATAAGAAGTCTAGAAGATATACTTGAAACGGTAAGTCAAGCCAATGTTGAAAGAGCTTTTAGCTTAGTTAATCTAACTGGTGGAACATTTACATATCCAGAAATTGAATTTTTAACTTATCTAACCATTGCTAAAAAAATAAGAGAGATTATGAACGAAAATCGATCGCCTGGAATAAGTTCTATAAATCCACCAGCACCCTCCTTGATTGAAAAATATGAACGAGAATTAGCGGAGGCCAACTTCGATCTTATTACATATAATTTAGAAGTATGGGACAAAAATAAATTAAAGGAGGTTTGTCCTGGAAAGTATGAATTGGGTGGAAGAAAATACTACATAGAATCCGCAAAGAGAACTATGAAGATTCTTGGAAAAGGCCACGTGGGGATAATTTTCACTGTTGGGCCTTGGGAATCTATTCAAAGTATTATTGACGGAAGTAAACAATTAGCAGAAGAAGAAATTTTGCCTATTCCTGTAGTATTTCATCCGGGAAAGGGAGCAGAATATTCTTGGATGGGAACAACCAGTTCAGAAGATTTGCTTAGTTTATATAGGGAAATATATAATATTTATAAAGAAAAGAATCTTATTCCGGAGAATAGAATAAGACCTGCCGGTTCAGAGAAATCCTTTAGAAATTCATTAATAAATGAAGCGGTTTTGGGTTATTTAAATTAAAACTAAAATGAAATTTGAACAATTTTCAAAACAAGAAATAAACAATCTATACAGCCAGATATCTAAAGGATGGAATGATAGACTAGCCCATGTTTTTAGAGTATATAATTTATGTAAAGAGTTTATAAAAAAATATCCTAGAGCAAATAAAAAAATACTTTTGACTTCTGCTTTGCTACATGACATCGGCCATGCGAGAGAAGGAGAACACTCTCTCAATGGGTCTAAAATGGCAATTAAGATTCTTAAAAATAAAGATTTTACAAGTGAAGAAATATTAAAAATAAGCGAATGTATAAAAACCCATAGTGTAAGGAACGAAAAAACCCCTCTGAGTATAGAAGGAAAGATATTATCTGATTGTGATAGGCTCGATGTAATAAATATTGACACATGGTTAAGCGTAGTTAATTCAAAGATAAATAAAGGGACCGAAATAAAAAAAGCATTTGATGAATGTATCGAATGGGAAAAAGAATGGCTCTCTTTAGGAACAAGATTTTTTACAGAATACGGAAAAGAAAAATACATAAAAACAAAAAATAATAAAAAAATAATTATTAATAAAACTATAAAGTTAAATCTCAAAAAAATACGAAGAGGTGTGCTGATTTTTCTATTTAACAAATCTTACGATAAGATATTATTAGTAAAAAGATCAAAATTTGAAGAGTGGGGGGTTATCGCGGGGAAAAATGAGGGGGGTGAAGATTTTATTAGAACTGCTGTAAGAGAACTGAAAGAAGAAGTTGGACTAAATAGGTTTTTATTTTATTTTATTCCGTCAAAAATTTCAATAAAATATAATAAAAAAAATAAATCCTTAGATATTTTATATAATTTTTGTTTGATTGAAAAGAAAGGAGATCATCCTAAAATAAAAAATAAAGAAGAAATTGATGGTTTATGTTGGTTTGATATTAATAGAGCGCCTATTAGTGCTATGAGATTAAAAGAACTGCATGAAAATCTGAATTATATCAGAAATCAAAAGTTCAAGAATTAATTAAAGATGGAATTCTGAAAAGTTCAGAGGTTAAAGATATGTTGATTATTGATGCTGGAAAATTGTTTGAGTAAACATGAATAAAAAAATACTTGCTTTTGTATGCGATGGAGAAAAATTTCTTTTATTAAGGAATAACTCTGAAGATCCTTCTCATGGAGGAGATTGTTGGTTTACTGTAACTGGAAGTGTTGAATCAGGAGAATCTGTATTGGATGCTGTTAAACGAGAAGTAAAAGAAGAAACTAATCTTGATGCAGCTGAAATTTTTGATTTAAAATGGGGTTCTATTTATTCTTGGGGTGGAGAAGTTCACTCCGAAAATAATTTTTTAGTTTTTGTCAAAAAAGGAAAGATAATTTTGAATGAAGAGCACGTAGATTTTGAATGGCTAAATTTAGATGACTTTATAGAAAAAATAAATTGGGGTTTAAATAAAGAAGAACTAAAAAATGTTTTACAAAAAGCAATTAAAAAAGAATCATTTTTTAAGAAAGAAAAAATTGACGATTTTAGAAAAAAAGTTGCTTAGGCCTTCTTTAATTTTTTAAATTTTTCTTTATAGTGAAAAAATAATAAAATCCTTTCAAAAAGTGGCGTCTTCTTTTAGAAAACCTCAAAAACAAAGTTTTTGATGGCTCAGAAAATCTTTTATTTTCTGCGAGAAGCAAAACTTAGATAGTCAGCCCCCACTACGAACTAATTAAACGAGATTTTCAGCCACTTGCTAAAGATTGCTCGCAAATATAATTGCTCGGGTGATTGTTACTAAAATATTACTAGGAAAATTTCATTTTCCTGTGTCATACCTCGAATGTTCGCAGGAGTGAAAACCTCAAAGCTGTTTCGGTTTTCCTCGCTCACTTCGAGCCCTCATTTTATTCAGGTTCTTGGAACAGGCATTAAGCAGTTCGAGGAGCCTCAGCACTCCTCTCTTCCAAATGCCATAAGTTTTGTACCATTTTAATTTTAATGAAGGCATAGAATTGATTAATTCTAAAAGATTAGTATCCTAATACTAAAAAGACAAAACCAAGAAAAATAGTTTTTATCTAATATAATTAGTCACAAACTTGTGTTTTATAACCTGAATAATATTACTCTAACTTAATATATACTCTCCTTACCAATATAGGGTAGGGTTAAATAGAATATTTAGGACTCTGTAGAACCAGCTACGTTTTCGCCTCTCAGCATAGTATTGCAACCTGCCCATTGGTGTGACAATCGCTGTAGGTATCATCTCACTAGTCGGGTTTGAGAGATATTCCAAACGAGGGTTGTCCTCCATGCCGCGGGTATCGTCCTCCCCTACCCTTCTTAGAGTGAAACCAAGATTCATTAAACCAAACAATGCCAAGTCCTTCACGCAATTATAATCATTTCGTCAACCACTCTTTCCTTAAAATACTTCTTAAAAGTCTCGTATTCTCTTCCAGTGATTCCCATTTTTCCCTCGTTTTATTTATTTGCAATTCCTAGCTTATAAAGAGCAAGAAAAAGAAGTATAAAAAATTTTGGTTTTGACATATTAATCTCTATAACAGTTAAGAGGGTTTTTATTAAAATATCGTCAGAATATTTATAATACCTGTGAATACGAAAAAAGTCAAGTTATCAAAGGTAAGTTAAATCTTAAAGATGACATATGTATTTAGGAAGGCATTAATTAATTTGGTTGAAGCAAAGATAAATGCCCTTAAAGTTAAGTAAAGTTGTATATTGGTTAGAAAATCAATTTTATACACATTAAAGAATAAGAAAAGTAATTTAAACCCCCTTTTCCTCTATAAATATAAAAGAGAAGAAAAATAAAAAGAGGAAAATGGCTGATGAATTTGTTTCTGGAATTCCGGATATTGTCATAAAAGTTCGCGATTTGGAAGAAAGACAAAGATTAATGAGAGATAAAGTTGATTTATTAAGCAAAAACTTCATTAATTTAAAAGAAACTCTTGAAAAAGAAGTTTCTATGTTAAAAATAGATATAGAGCAACTAAAAAAAGAAGTAGATAAAATAAAAAGTCTCATTCTTAGGATTTCAGAAGAAATAGATAATAAAGCTAAAAAGTCGGATCTTGAAATCATTGCAAAACAATTAAAAATGTTACAACCCTTTATAAAATGAGCATAAATAAAGTAAAAAGGAGGAATCTTATTATAAATATTAGCAATGGCGGATAACTTAATTAATCGTGTTTTGCAAATGCAACAGCAAGGTTACACAGATGATCAAATAGCCATGACTTTAACCGCAGAAGGTATTTCACCAAAAGAAATCACAGACGCTATAAATAAAAGCAAAATAAAAGCCGCTGTTTATGCAGAACCTCCTCCAGCAGGAGTTCCTGAAGCAACAGGTTTAGAAGCTTATCCAGCAACGCCAATGCCCGGCACGCCTATTGGCCCAGAAGCAGCTCCAACAGGCGGGGCGGGTTATGAAAGCTATGTCCCAGGAATGTCATCAGAAACAGTAACAGAAATAGCAGAACAAATAGTAAGTGAGAAACTGGCAGAAGTAACAAAATCAATTTCAAATATCTCTGTTTTTAAAGAAAAAATAGAAAAGCAAGTTTCGTTACTAGATGAAAGGATAAAAAAAGTTGAAAATATTATAGAAGAATTAAGAAGCGCAATAATTAGAAAACTTGGAGAATTCAGCCAAAATGTAGAAGACATAAAAAATGAAATGTCAATGATGCAAGACACATTTTCAAAAGCAATAAAACCCTTAGCAGAAAAAACAAAATCAGAAAGAGTCCAAATAGGAGGAAGAGAAGAAAAGCCAGAAGAAAAAGAATCTTTCTTAGAAAAAAGATTGAAAAAGTAACTTCCACCAAATCCGATTTTTTGAAACATTTTTTCATTTTATAAGACAGAAAACAATTTGAAAATCCTAAATAGCTCTGTCAAATAAACAAGCAGTTTATGATTAGTCTTTTGTATTGTTCAAAATAACTTTTCAGTAGTAGTAACAAAACAAAAGATTTAAATACTATAAAATCTTGTAAAAAATATGAATCTTGAATCAAG
>JAWAAV010000044.1:0-4745 GCA_038884935.1 Candidatus Pacearchaeota archaeon | reverse complement strand
TTTCTTCTTTTTTAGTTTCGACTATATTTTCTTTCTTCAAGCTTTCTTCTTTATTTTTTTCTGTTTGTTTTTCTTCTACCATCTTAATTTTATTTAACAGAAGCTGCTGCCGAGCTTCTTGTTGCCCCTATTCCGGGCGCTCCGTGTTGTACTTTTGTTCTTGTGATGCTAAACTCTCCTAATCGATGTCCAATCATTTCTAATTCTATATTTACAGGAACAAAATTTTTTCCATTATGAACATGAATAGTGAGGCCTATCATTTCTGGTACTATCACCATTTCTCTTACATGCGTCCTTATAGGTTTTCTTTTCTCTTTGAGTTCTTTACATTTTTTCAAAAATTTTTCAATAACATCATACTGTCTTAAAATGCTTCTTCTTGTTCTTGCGTCTACATATTTAGCGAATTCTCTAATATCCATTTTCTTTAATTCTTCAATTGTTTTACCCTTATAAGTGATTTCTTTTACCATTTTTACTATTTCTTTTTCCTTCCAGTTCTTCTTGGCCATAACAAGCCGACTAGTTTTCCAGGAGGAACATTTCTTTTTGCAATTTTGTTTTTTATTCTCTTTCCTCTACCAGATCCAAAAGGATGGTCAACAACATTCATTTTAACAGCAGATGTTCTTGGCCACAATTTATTCCTTGATTTCATTGCATGCCATTTATTCCCTGCTTTAACAAAAGGTTTGTCTTTTCTTCCACTACCTGCAATTACTCCCAAAGTTGCTCTGCATCTCTCGTCAAACCAAACCTCTTTCTTACTTGGTAATAATACTGCAACTTGTTCGTTAAATTTTTTTGTTATAATCGCACTTGAACCACCAGTTCTAACAAATTTCCCACCATCTCCAGGTTTACATTCAAGATTAAAAACTAATGTTCCAATAGGGATATCTTTTAATTGTGCGATATCTCCTTCTTTTTTTGCTTTTCCTATTTCAATTTCTTGTCCTTCGACTATATTTTTAAAAGCAGGATTATAAAATGTTGTGTTTCCAATACTTATTTTTGCAAGAGGGGCTGTGTGGCCTGGCGAATCAATAAGTTCTAAAACTTTTCCTTTCCCTTCTATAATCATTGGAGGATAACTTATCTTATATCTGTAAGCTTTTTTTCTAACTCTATAAGTAAGACTTCCATGTCCTCTCGCTTGTTGTATAATTCTTTTTCCCATATCTTTACATTACTCCTAATTTTGTAGCAATATCTATTGCAGGATTTTTTTTATCAAGTTTGATATAACAAATTTTTTTATTATTCCTAATTAATGTTCTCATTTTTTTTACTTTTACTTTAAAAGTTTCTTCTATTTCCTTCTTTATGTCTTCTTTTCTTCTTTCTCTTTCAAACTCAAGTGTTAAAATATTTTCTTTTTCAATCATTTTTACTGCTTTTTCTGTAGCTATAGGCTTAAACATTTTTCCCTCCAATATTATTAAGTTCTTTTATTGCTTCTTCTGTATAAATAGTAAGTCTCCCGAGAGGCCATAAATCTTTTATATCAATTTTGTTAACATTTATTACATCAATGCCACTCAATTTTGTGCTTTCATTTTTTCCTATAATCAAAAGCAAGCCCGCGGTTTTTCTATATTTCCCTTTTCTCAACTTTCCTTTTCCAGCCTTTTTTTTCTTTTTTTGCAGTACTATTTCAGAAAACTCAGAGAGTATTTTTTTTATCACATTAAGAAATTCTTTTGACTTTAATTTTAATATTTCTTTTTCAATTATTATAGGTAACTTTGTACTTATCTTTTTATTTTTTAAAGTTTCATATCTTTTTTTAATCCATTCTTCTTTTACTGTAGCTATAAGAGCACTTTTTATTGCAATCATTTTTTCTTTTTTGTTCATTTTTTTCTCAATTGTAAAGTGTATAGGCTGTGGTGCATGAACTCTTCTTCCACCACGCGTACTTGAAACTCCTGCACCAATCCAATAAAATTGATTGCCTCTTCTCCACATAATCTTTCTTGGAACTCTGCTTATTCCATGCCCGTATGTTGTTTTCCATTGGTGTCTTGCGTGTTTAAGAATTCCGCAAGCAGAATGCAATTTCCCCGCAAGATAAAACGGTCCGTAAGGTTGGATTCTCTTTGAGATTTCAAAATATCTTTGGCACAAATCTTCTCTTATATTTTCAGAGAACCATTTAGGCAATTCAACTTCTTTAATTTCTTTTCCTGTTTTTGAAAATACTTTTGCTTTCATTTTTTTCTCACATTATTTTAATAAATTCAAAATTTTTCTTTTCTTGGTTTTTTGTTTTTCTTAAGGGAAAGGTTAAAAGAAGTTGTCTTTTTGCTGGCCCCGGAACGCTTCCAGAAATAATAGCATACTCTGTTTTTATGTTACCATAATTTTTCCATCCACTTTTTTTGTTTATATTATTTTCTTTTATTTTACCTAAGCTTAAAATCTTTCCATTATAATGTATTCTTGTAAACATTCCAAGTTGACCTGCCATTGCAACTCTAAATGTTACAACATTCGGATGCCACGGTCCAAGACTTCCAGGTCTTCTTACTCCTTTTTCTGATTTATGGTGCCTTTTTGAAATTCCAAATCTTTTTATTGGCCCAACAAATCCTTTTCCTTTTGTTAAACCTCTAAAATCTACTAATTGCAATGGCTTAAATATTTCACTTGCAGAAATTTCTTTACCAATTTTTTCTTTTACAAACTTAATTTTATCTTCAAGTTTTCCAGCAAGACCTACTTCTATAATATCAGGGGTTTTTTTAATCTCAGTTTCTTTAACAACAGAATAAACGACTACTCTTATATTATCGTAACCTTTTATATCTTCAATTTTTCTTCTTTCTTTTCCTTTTGGCAATTTTACTTTTTTCTTTAGTTCTTTATCCAAATTTTCTGCGAGAATTTCATCAATCACTTTATTATCTTTATAAAATCTTATAGAAAAAATTTTCATTATAGGGAGTTCGATTATAGTTGCAGGAACAGGGATTTTTTTATCTTTCGTTAAAGAATCCGGAGTTTTATCTTTAACAAGAATCGTTGCCATTCCAACTTTATATCCAATAAACCCTAAGGGCCCAGAAAACTTATTTCTTTCCTCAAGAATTCTCCAGTTCACACTAGGTAAAAATCTTTCAGCCCTTTTTCTCGGCCAAAATTGAAGACTTCCCGCTCTCGGTTTGTTTGTCCTTGGCATGTTCTATTTTTTTATCTATTCTGATTAAATTTATAATTGCTTTCATTCTACACCACACCTTAAAAACAAGCAGAAAAATGTGTTTATAAAGATTATGTTGTAGGTTTGTTGTTTTTATACTATTAAAAATTTTAAAATAAACCCTTGCAATTTATTATATAAAGAATTTGATTATATATATTTCTGAACACCTTTACTTTAGGTTTTTGTAGTCATAAAAAAGGAAAATTTTTTCGTTAATTTTTGATATTTAGAAATCACAAGCAGCATATATCCCAACAATGAAACATTGTCTAGAAATTGTATTTTGTCCTAGGATTTTATACAATCATTTCTCTTTCAATTTTATTTTCTTTTCCGTCTATTTCAATATTTCTTATTATTCTTCCTCTCCTTTTTGCCATAATTCTTATTTTCTCAAAATCCTTTTCATCTTTAGGTAAAATTAATTCTGTGATAATATATTCGTGTTTTGCTGTCCCTTTTTTACATTCTGGAAAATCCCAAAAAAACGAGTTCTTAACAATAGGCCAATACTTTTCTATTACCTCAAGTTGACAAAACTTATCGTTAATTTTTGCTTCTCCAGATTTACCAGGTTTTGGCAGACTCTTCTTTATTTTTAATTCAAAACCTTCTCCGCTTATATCAAGAAGACAGAAATATGAATTTTCTAATAAACTTTTAAGCTGTTCTTTGTTCAAATCTTGTTCGTTTATATTATTTTGATAGAATAACCCTCCTTTTTTTGTTTCTGAATCTCCTTTTATATTGTTTTTTGACATTATTTCTGAAATATCCTCTTTACTTAACACTTTGCCAGAAGTTTTACCTCCTCCGAATTCTGTTGTAAGAGAGACAAAATCGTTTGCATACTCAAAACTCCCTCCTATCTTAATTTTTCCGGGAGTCTTTCTAAAGCTCACAATAGCTCTCCCCGCAAAATCTCCTTTACCAAATCTTATAAACTGTTTATGCACTTCTTCGTCGAACTCTCCATTAAATATTTTTTTTATAAAACTCATATTCTTTATTTTATATTTCAATTTATAAATTTAACTTTTTTTGTCTCATTTTTATATACTAAAAACTTTTATAAACATCGCATTGCTTAAATCTTTATGACTAATAACAAAAAAGTAGGATGGTATATTTCTCTAAGTTTAATTGGGATTATTTTTATTTTAGCGATTTTTATAATAAGACCTATTATTTTTTCTATCCTCGCAGGTTTAATCCTTGCTTATGTGCTATACCCTATTTACATTAGATTGCTTCGTATTTTAAAAGAAAAGACTCTAACTTCCTTAATAATATGTCTTTTAATTTTATTTATTATTATAATTCCTTCGTTGTTCGTCGTTCCAATTGTAATAAGGCAGATGTTTGAAGCATATCTTTTTTTACAAAAAGCAGATTTTATAGTTCATAGTAAAAAAATTTTTCCTTCTACTCAAATATCTTCAGACTTTCATGCTGCAATAAACAATTTTATAAACAAACTTGGCACCTCTCTTTTAAATAAGTTAACTTCTTTTATTTTAAACTTTCAAAATAT
>JAWAAV010000043.1:0-4876 GCA_038884935.1 Candidatus Pacearchaeota archaeon | reverse complement strand
TACCCATTAACAAGAAAAAAAGACCGAAAATAAAAAATGATAAATAAGCATTTGATTCATGTCCAAGCCGGGAAATATAAATATGCCATGGACTTATTGTCAGAAGAAAAACTGAGAGCAATGCGACACTTATTGAAAAATTAGAATTTTTGAAAAATAACGCTAAAACAATATAATAAGTTGCCCAAACTGAAAGAATAGACAAAATTACAGCAGGTAGACGAACCGCTACTGTGTTTAATCCTAATATCTTAATAAAAGGGGCTGTTAAAAAAAGATAGGTTGAGCGCCTAAAGTCATCATATCCTCTTTGAGATATAAGCGGAAAATCTCCATATTCATCTGTACCGGTTTTAAGCACTGAATAAGCATTGTAGCCAATTGAAGCTTCATCAAGAGAAGCGCTTGGAGGAACATTACCCAAATCCCAAACTCTTAAAAAAATGGAAAGAGCTAAAATGAAAATTAACAATAATTTCCCTTTATAAAAAGTTTTTAAAAACGTCATGAAAAAAATTTTAATAATTTCAAAATTCCCATCTTAGGTAAACTTCTATTCGCAGAAAAATCTCCAGAGCCAATTTCGGCAAAATTTCCTTTATTTTCTATGTACCACTTATAATTATCCAAGAATGTATCTAAATTAGTTTTTTTAGGCTTCCATTTTAGCTTTTTTTTAATCTTAGAAGTATCCAAATATAGTGACCTTCCTATCATTGTATACTGGTAAATGCCCAATGGAGAAAGATTAAGTTTGTCAAGAATCGAAAGAATTATAAGTGCTGGCATTTTGGGAATTGAAATTATTTTTGAAGTACTTTTAGTGTAATTTATTACTCCCTGATATAGTTCCCTAAGAGATAAGATTTCATCGCATCCAATATTGTATATATCAAAACTATGAATACGAGTAGCTTTTTCAAGAGCATCAGAGACATCAATCGCATCCGCAAACTGATATTTATTTGACCCATCTCCAAGCACATATACATTCTTATTTTCCGAAATAAATTCGAATAAAATACTCTGTAATCCAAGTCTTCCAAATCCCGAGATTACCGGACAGCGGAATATTTGAATATTAATTTTATTTTTAAACTTTGCCAATTCTTTTTCTGCCTGCGCTTTGCTTTTCCCATAAATTTCAAGAGGCTTAAGCGGTGTTTTTTCGGTTGCCGGAAGTTTTTCTGGGATACCGTAAGCGACATTACTTGATGTAAAAATAAAAGAACTTGTTTTATTTGTCACAGCTTGAGATATTAGATTTCTGGTTCCCTCAATATTAGTTTTCCATAAAACTTCATCTGAAACTTCTTTGTTTGGCATAGCTGATGCCAAATGGAAAACTATAGAAAAAGGGCCGTATTTACTAAAAACATTGGCAATATCTTTTCTTGAAATAATATTTCCTTTAAAGTATTTAACGTGGCTTTTGTAATCTTTAGGCGCATGATTCTCTAGCTTATCGAAAATTATTATTTCGTATCCTCCTTTTTTGAGTAAAAAATTCACTAAATTTGAACCTAAAAACCCTGCTCCTCCAGTAATGAGGACTTTTTTATTTTTCATAGAATTTATTTTTTAATATCTTTTTGAAATTTCTTTCTTGTATAAACATAGTATATGTATGATTCTGGATCGCCCTGCCTAAAATTAATTACTCGACCTTCTTTTATAGCTTTCTTAACATTCTCTCTAATTAATTTTAGTCCTCCATCTGTACGATATAAAAAGAAATTTATTAAATTAAAATAGGTATATATGCCTAAAGTCAGTAGTACAAAACCCCGAATTAGGACATGTTTTTGCTCAAAGAGAAAATTAAGTAAAAACGCAATTATTGCTATTACTATCCATCTATTTATAAGAAAGTAATAATCAGAAATTTCTCCTTTGTAGGTAGAAAAAACTATCCACGGGACAAGAAACCACAATAAAAATAAGTAGCTCAACAATATTTTTTCTCTATAAAATTGTTTACCATTATACAAAAGAATAAAAAGAGAAAGAAGAACATATTTAAGAGGCTTAAGAAAAATGAAATACAATATCCCCTCAAATTGGATGAATGCATCAGAAATTAACTGTAAAATTCTTCTCAAATGAATTCCATGATAATATGTTTGTAAATAAATCTGGAGATTGCTAACTTGACTATTTTTTATTTGGGGCTGAATAAGCAAAGTTGGAGTTATAAAGATAAAAAAAAGCGGAACAGACAATACTATATGCTTTAAAGTCCAAAGATTACGGGGTATAAATGGAAGCGAAAAAATAATAATCAACGGATAAAATACCGATGTGAAATCTACATGCATTGAAAATCCTACTGCGATTGACAAAAGCAAAAAATATCGAGAATTACCTGTAATAATCTTATATAGCGCATAAAATACAACCAAGGAAACTGGTTCAATAAAATTCACATTCCATTGAATTTTATCTGAGTGAATTACTGCAAAAGAAACTGTGCGTAAAAAAACAGCAAACAGAGCAACCTTTTTGGAGAAAAGACTACTTAGGACCCAATACAATGTAATGAATGTTAATAAACTTGTTACGGCAGCAAAAATACCTGAAGCAATTGGATCAAGATCAAACATCCAATAAAAAGGCACAATTAGATAATAGTATATAGGCCCCAAGTTAAAACCACTATTTCCCTTAATAGGTGCTCCAATTAATGGGATTTTATGGTCGATTATAATATTTTTAGCAACCCACGCATTATCAACTTGATCCCAACCAAATAAACTTTTTGTCTCAAGTTGGTAAAAACGCAAAAAAAAATGAAGTAAAAAAATAAGAAAAAGTAACAAACACCATTTATATTTTTTAAAAATGATTTTACGTTTTGGGAAATATTTTTTAATACTCATTACTTTACAAGTAAAATCGCTTTTTCTCCGTTCGGATAAAAAACAGCATTGATTATGTCTATATTAGGAGGAAAATCAATTGGCCTGCCGACATAAAGGATTTTTCCGTTTTTTACTTCATTGCTCCATAGAATTGGGCGGAATTCGTATTTGCCAAAACTGTGATTTTCTGCAAAACCTCCCGATGCATTTTTGTTTTCCTTCTGATATGAGAATGGTGGATACTTTAAATAAAAGAGGAAAAACATGTATGATTGATCCATGGGCTCCCTGTTGGAAACGACTATTTTATCGTAATTTGATTCTATTTTTCTAATCTCTTTGATTGTTTCATCGTACCCATACTGCCAATCTTTTGCGTTAAAATAATTTTGCTGAACAAAATATTGATTAAGATAGTAAGAAAAATTTATTAGAGTAAGTAAGACATAAGATGTAAAACCTAAAATTAGCAAATATTTTCTTAAATCGTAAGCCTTAAGTTTTAAATACAAAGTTCTGACGAAGTAAAAAACTTGAATTATTCCGATTGCTGTAAAGATTTGAAAAGTCGGCAAAAAATTCAACGTACGAACTGCGTGAGGCACCCCGCTTGTGACAGAAGCAGGAATAGGTGCAATCAAAAACCAGGCAAGAATTAAAAATTTTGTCTTTTTATCAAAATTGCCAAAGATTAAATAATATATACCGATAAAAAGAAATGGTAATTCAAAAAGATACAAAAGTCCCATATTTGGAGCGTGATGTCTAGAAATATCTCCCGTAACAAAAAGCCAGTTGAGGTCAAAATGCGATAAATATCCAGCAATAACCGCTTTTGCAAAAACAATTCTTCTGTTATCAAGCATTAGACCCAGTAAATCATTTTTTTCTCTATCAACTATCAGTTTTTTGGTAGCATCTTCAATAAGCTTGGTAGTTTCTGAAAAAACACTAACACCTTTTGCTCTCCCCAGTGCATTCTTGTTATAAGCTAAATAAGAAACCATGGGAATCGCAACAAAAATTCCTATTATTGCTGACAAAAATATATATTTTTTAGATACAGAAAAAAGATCTTTTCGAAAAATCAATATCATTGCAAAAAGTAAAAGTGGCGAAAATACCTTCTCGCTTTGATAAATATAAAAGTTTAGAGCCATAAGAAAAGAAGAAACTGCCAAGAACCACGGTTTTTTAAGACCTTTTAAAAAGAAGGTAATTGAAAAAATATTAAAGGAAAGCCCAACATTTGATTCAAATGCAATTCTTGAAAATTGAATATGCCAAGGAGAAATCGCAAGAAGAAAAGCCGTAAGAAGCGGGGCCCACCGCTGAGGAGTCCATCCGAACACCTCGGAGGTGTGACGAAGTGATTCTTCCGAAGTGAATTTTAAAAGAAACAATTCTTTAACCAAGAAATAGGTAGCAATAACAGCCAGAATTCCAAAAATTGCCGAGGGCAACCTAACAGCAAATGTATTAAGTCCAAAAATAGCTATCGAAGGCATTACTAAATAAGCATAAAAAGCAGGTTTGTAATCATCAAAAGAACGGAGTACAATCGGAAAAAATTTACCGTATTCATCGTGTCCTGTCTGCATAATTGAGTATGCATTATACCCAAGAGCAACTTCATCCCAATCTGGAGAAATAGGAACCTTTCCTAGTTTCCACAATCTTAAAAATGAAGCTAACAAAACTATTCCAATTAAAATAATCAATATTGATTTTTTACTCATAAATTTAAAATTTAAAATTATCTGGTGAAAGCTGCTAAAACCGGTTCATTATTCAAAAGATAAAAAGTTTTAAGTTTTATAGATTTATCTGGAACTTTATCGGGCGTACTGATATATAATATTTTTTTATTTTCATTATTTACCAGCTTAATCTTCTCCATAAAATGGTATTTATCAAAAGAGAGAACATTCACAAAACCGTTCGCATCTCTTTGTATATTAGCGCTTTTCCTAAACTGACCCGGATTATAAGTTAAATAGAAAAGATAATATATA
>JAWAAV010000042.1:3412-4905 GCA_038884935.1 Candidatus Pacearchaeota archaeon | reverse complement strand
ATACAAACTTGCCTTACAACGCAAGTAATAATATAACTGTAGGAGGAGATTGGTTGCCTCTTGTATATGAAACTTCTTATGTTCCACCATCGCCACCAGAAGAGCCACCTTGTAATCCGAGATGGAAGTGTGGAGCATGGAGTGATTGTGAAAGCGGAATTGAAAAAAGAACTTGTAATGATGATAATATGTGCGGAAAAGGGTCTGCCGGCTTGCCTCCAGAATTAGAAAACTGCTCTATAATAAATCCGAATACTTGTGAAGAAAGTAAAACTTGCTTTAAAAATTGCGTTTCAGAAGTTATTGCTTATGGAAATTGGAGTAGTTGTACTAATGGAATACAAGAAAGAGAGGTAACTTATCTGTTTACATGTGAGGGGGGAGTAAGTTTTACAAATGTTTCAACAAGTTTTACCCCTTGTAGTGTAAAACCTTTGACTTTAATATACTCCCCATTAAATTTAGAGTTAAAAATTCCTGTTAATGAAACTTTAGAGTTTAGTGTAAAAGCGATAGATAAATCAGTAATTTATCCAGAATTTCCTTTGATAAAAATAAGATGGTATGTAGATGAAAAATTAATAAAAGAGGATGCAAGTAAAAAAGAACTTGAATCAAAATATCTCAAAAAATTTGAGTCTAATACAACTATCAAGGCCGAGGCAGTACAAGAAAATTATTCTTCAACTAACATTACATGGAAAATAGAAACCTTGCCAATAAAATGTATAGAAAATTGGAAGTGTAATTGGACACATTGTGATGAAAATTACTATAAGTATCCTGTAGAGTGTGTAGACTTAAATAAATGCGGAACGAACTGGAAAATGCCAGGGCCTGAAAAATGTTATTGTAGACCTAATTTAACTTGTACTGAATGGTCGGAATGTAAAGTAGATTATGAATTTAGTGATGTCTTCCAAGAAAAATACATAAAAGAGGGAAAGCAGAAAAGAGTTTGTAATGACACAAATTTTTGTTTGAAGCCAATGTTTGAAGAATATAGAATATGTAGTATTTCAATTCCAATAAGTGTAAAAAGCACAAGATGGTGCAATGAGACATTTATAGAGATTTATACAAAAGCGGACAATAGACTTGTTTCAAGACTTCGTGAGAAAGAAGCTCTTAATATTTCAAGAGTAGAATTATCATTAGTAGAACCAGAGTTAAAAGGATATTGTAGTTATTGTTTTGACGGAATTAAGAATTATGATGAAGAAGGGGTAGATTGTGGAGGAGGGAATTGTCCTGAGTGCATACCTCCTTATCCAGGGGATAAATTTGCAATAATAAAAATTATTATAGAAGTTTTAATTACTCTCGGAATCGCTTATTTCATTTTTAGTATGAGTTATGATTTTATTAAAATTCTCACTACTGAAAAAGAAGTTGCGCCTATAATTTTTGAAGCCCCTAAAGAAGTAATAATAAAAAAGAAACCCTCAAAAAAATTTTTAAAAGAATTAAAAAAATTGAGAAGAAAAAAACAT
>JAWAAV010000042.1:0-3402 GCA_038884935.1 Candidatus Pacearchaeota archaeon | reverse complement strand
TTGAGTAAAATTAACCAAAATTTCAATAAAAACGCAGGGCTTCTAAAAACTTAATATTAAAGAATACTTAAATAATAAAAAAGTTTAAGTGTATAGTAAAAATACAAAATTCTTAAAATACTTTTTCTAAAATTTTAAATACATAAAAAATTATAAGCTTGCTGTTTAATTGACTTGGAATATAAAGAGCAGTATAGTGAAGTTATACTATAATATTATTAGATTTAATAATGGTTTAAAAATTCATTAACTTTATAAATTTATTAATCTAAAAAAAAGAATGGGGAAAAATAATGGGATAAATTTTCACGAAATAGAGAAAAAGTGGCAACAGGAATGGGAAAAAGCTAAATGCTTTCAAGTTAAGGAAGAAAAAGGAAAGAAAAAATATTATGTCCTTGAAATGTATCCTTATCCTTCTGCTAGTTTTTTACATATGGGGCATGTGAGGAATTATACTATCGGAGATGTTTATGCTCGCTTTAAGAGAATGCAAGGATTCAATGTGCTTTATCCAATGGGTTATGATTCTTTTGGCTTGCCTGCTGAAATGGCTGCCAAAAAAGAAGGCATACATCCGGAAAAATACACAGAGTTTGCGATAAAAAAAATTATGGAATACCAAAAAGCACTTGGTAATAGTTATGATTGGTCAAGAGTTTTATCAAGCCATGACCCTGACTACTATAAATGGAACCAGTTTTTCTTTCTTAAATTATTTGAAAAAGGGCTTGCTTATAGAAAAAAAGCCCCTGTCAACTGGTGCGAGCATTGTGAAAGCGTTTTAGCCAATGAAGAAGCAGAAGGTGGGAAGTGCTGGCGCTGCGGGCAAGAGATTGTAAAGAAAGAAATGGAACAATGGTTTTTTAAGATTACAGAATACGCCGACAAGCTTCTTAAGGATTTAAATAAAATTCAATGGTCAGAAAAAATAAAGATAATGCAAGAAAATTGGATAGGAAAAAGCTACGGAACACAGATAGATTTTGAGATAAATGGAGAAAAATGGCCTATCTTTACGACACGGCCAGACACTATTTATGGAGTTACCTTTATGGTTATTTCTAGCCAGCATCCAAGACTTATGGAACTTGTAACTCTTGATAAGAAAAAAGAGGTTGAAGAATTTGTTAAAAAATGCCAGAAGGCAAGAATGCCTGAAGAAATTGAAAGTTTGGAGAAAGAAGGAATTTTTACTGGAAGTTATGCTATAAATCCCTTAACAAACGAAAAAATTCCGGTTTGGGCTGGAAATTTTGTTTTGGCTGATTATGGTTGTGGAATGGTTATGGCTGTTCCGGCTCATGATCAGCGAGATTTTGAATTCGCCAAAAAGTATAATATTCCTATAAAAATTGTTATTGAACCAAAAGATAAAGAGCTTAAAATTGAGGAAATGGAAAGGGCTTATACAGAAGAAGGAATTCTTGTTAATTCTGATAAATTTAATAGATTAGAGAGCAAAAAAGCAATTGAAGAAATAACAAATTATCTTGAGCAAAAAAAGCTTGGAAAAAAAACTGTTAATTATAAGTTAAGAGATTGGCTTATTTCAAGGCAGAGATATTGGGGCACTCCTATCCCAATCATTTATTGCGAGAAGTGTGGAATTGTTCCTGTGCCTGAAAAAGAATTGCCTGTCAAATTGCCTGAAAAAGTTGATTTTAAAGCAAAAGGAAATCCTCTTGCTACATGCAAAGAATTTGTGAATGTAAAATGCCCTAAATGCAATGGAAAAGCGAAAAGGGAAACAGATACTATGGGCGGGTTTATGGACAGCAGCTGGTATTTTTTGAGATATTGTGACAATAAAAACAAGAAAAAACCGTTTGATGAAAAGAAAGTTGAGTATTGGATGCCTGTTGACCAATATATTGGTGGGGCAGAGCACGCAGTTATGCATTTGATGTATGCAAGGTTTTTTATTAAGGCATTAAAAGATTTGGGGTTTGTGAAATTTGACGAGCCCTTTATTAGATTGTTTAATCAAGGTACTGTTTATAAAGACGGAGCAAAAATGTCAAAAAGTAAAGGAAATGTTGTAACGCAAGACGCGATTTCAAAAAAGTACGGAATTGACACCGCAAGATTATTTTTGATGTTTGTTGCTTCTCCAGACAAGCAGATGGAATGGAGTGACGAAGGAATTGAAGGAAGCTTTAGAATTATAAATAAACTAATAAGATTAAAAGAAAATGTTAGAAAGGAAAGTAATGAAAGAGAAGAAAGTAAAATAAATATCGCAATTAAAAAAGTTACAGAAAATATAGAAAACTTTGAGTATCCGAAAGCGATTGTTGCAATGATAGAGGTTTTAGATGCTTTTTCTGAGGGAATTTCTAAGAAAAATTATGAAATATTGTTAAAACTTTTTCATCCGTTTTGCCCGCATATAACAGAAGAACTCTGGCACAACATTGGAAACAAAAGTTTTATTAGTTTGGAAAAATGGCCTTATGCAGATGAAAGTAAAATTAACGAAGAATTTGAAAAAGAAGAACAACAAATCGAAAAACTTGCTGAAGACATAAGCAATATTTTGAAGATAATGAAAGAGAAGCAGGGAAAATCTGGAGAGAATGTCTATATTTATGTTTTGCCTAAAGAGCTTGAAATCTATATGCTTGGAAAAGAGATGCTTGAAAAAAAGCTTGGCAAGAGAGTTAAGATTTATGCTGTGAATGACAATAAGAAGTATGACCCGCAGGACAGGCAAAACCAGGGAAGCCTGCAGTGTATGTCGAGTAAAATTAATTAAGTTTAAAAGAATAAATAAAAATACTTTAAACCGAGTAATAATTAAGTGTTATTGATAGTTCTATTTAATATTTTTTCTTAATATAAAAACCTACATAAATCTTTTTTAAATAAAAATGAATAGATAATCCTATCTATTATTTGTTTAATACATTAATAAACAAAAATCTTAAATACTTGCTTTTCTTAGAAAAAGTATGGTAGAACAAAAATCTGAAGAACTTGGTAAAGAAGTTGGAAAAATAAAACACTACTTTGATAAAATTAGTGTAGCAGTGGTAGAATTAAGCGGAAACTTAAAAGTTGGAGATAAAATAAAGATAAAAGGAAATCAAACGGATTTTGAGCAAATAGTAGAGAGTATGCAAATTGACAAGAATCCTGTCAAGGATGCTAAAAAAGGACAGGCAATAGGAATGAAGGTATCAAATCCGGTAAGGGAAAACGATAAGGTTTATTTGGTAAAGTAATTTGATAAACTAGGACAAGTAAGTTAAATAAAAATTTAAAAGTTAAACGGGTTTTGATAGAGTTTGTTAAATATCTTATTTTAGATTCAATGAATTTTATGTTTAGCAGTTTTGCAATTATGCTTAGTGGAACTTTTAGTTTATTTTTAAACTTTTTCCAAGTAAAATTATAGAA
>JAWAAV010000041.1:0-5319 GCA_038884935.1 Candidatus Pacearchaeota archaeon | reverse complement strand
TCCTTCTGCTTTTGTCCATTCTTGACTGGTTTTTACTATATTTTTAATTGTTGTTTTATTTTTTCCGTCTCTTTCTCTTACATCTGTTATTTCAAGTAGATAAGATTCTGCGTCTGTACTCGTACTACTCTTCCAAGATGCTATAAATACTTTTTCATCATCACTTGTATTTAAAATTAATTCCCTACTTTCAGAAGTCTTCATTTTTTTGTTTCTCTGTCCACCAATTTTCGTATAGTTGCCAGAACTATCTCTTTCAAGCAAGTAAATAGTAGCGTCTCCATCTTTTATAGGCGCTTTAAGTACTATTCTGTTTTCTCCTTCATTTTTAACTTCTATTTTTTCTTTTCCTGCAAGATTCATTTTGCCTAAGATTAATTTAACACTTTCGAATCCTGGCATTATCAATGAATCTCCTTCTCTTAACCATTGTTCTTCATCTTGCGTCCACTCTATTATAATCTTACTTAATTCATCAGCACTATCACTATAATAAATATATGCATTTACACCGTCTACATCTTCTCCATTCAATTCTACTGTTTCTCCATTGGAAAGCACAATTTTTCCGCTTCCTATTGTTATCTCTGCTTTACTTACTCCACTTTCTTTTGAACTATACATAATGTCTTTTACTCCTATATATGTTCCATCAGAAAGTTTATCTGTTTCTCCTTTTTCTAAACTTTCGGTTACTTCGTTATTTACTGTGAGTTTTACTCTATCTTGATAAATATCTGCTGAAACAGTATATGTTTTTCCTCCAACATTTACTGTTGCAGGTTGTTGTTCTGTTACTATAAATCTATTTGCAGCATCCAACAATGTTAGTTTTGTTGAGTTGTCTGCATCTAGAATATAGTACTCTTTTCCTAACATTGTTATTGTTGTGTCTTTCAAGTTAGCAAGTTTTCCTGCACTTGTTTTGCCAGCTTTTACTGCTTTATCAAATTCTAAAGAGTAATTCATTACAGCCACTCCGTCTCCTATATAAGACCCAATGCCGTTAACATCCTCGTCATCTTCGAAATGTGTCCAAGTAAGACCGCCTAAATAAAGCTTTTGTGTATAATCTGATTCTTCTTTCAACTTATTTTTGTAAGTTTTTTCTGCCAACAATGTAGGTAAATTTTCTTCACTCAACGAACTCTTTATCTGAGATATAGTTTCTCCAAAATTCAATTTGTCGGTAGACTTCTCTATTTTTGCATTTTCTCCTTCAACTGTTGTTACTGTTGTCTTTACTCCAGCAGCTAAACTTTGTTGTATACTTGTTGCAGCTGCTAAGTCAAGTGTCGCTGTCGCACCATGGACAACTGCCGCATCAGCAACTCCGTCCTTTACAAAAGGTTCAGGGAAGTTTGCAGCAAAACCAATAGTGCTTCCTAACATAACCGCGCTAGTTAAAACAGACGCGATTTTTCTAAAACTAAATTTCATTTTTATTTTTCCTCCTTTCCTTTATTTATTTTTTACCAATAGCTAAGCTATTGGCGAATATTATCTAATATTGAATTTTCTTTAAAAAGCTTTCGTTTTTCCTCGAAAAATCGTAACTTTTCGTCAATTTTTTAGGCTAGACTTTATAAAACTTTTGTTATTACTATTTTTTTAGACAAATTCTTATTTTTTTCTTAAATTTTTTACTAAAATTCACAAAAACATAAAATTTATAAACTATTATGGCATATTATTACATATATGTTAATAAATAACCTATAAATATATAATACATATTTTAATCTGTATAAAACAAAAAATATAAAAAACTTATAAAATACCGACGGAAAAAAGTTTATAAAAATGAAGCAAAAAACTCGTATCGTTAATCTTTATATTACCCCCGGAGCACTTGCCTTTTTATTTAGAAAAACAGAAGATTATGATTTTTCAGAGCTTTCCCAACTTAGGCAGGTTTTAAGTAACGAAAGAGCAAAAATTATTAACATAATTAAAACAAAAAATCCAGAATCCATCTACCATCTTGCAAAAATTGCAAAACGAGATTTTAAATCCGTGTTAAAAGATATTTCAATTTTACAAAAATTTGGAATAATTAATCTTGAAAAAAGCGAAAAAGGAAAAAGAAAAAAATTTAAGCCTGTTCTCGCAATAGACAAACTTCAAATCAATATAGATTTTACTTAATTTTACTCAAACCAAAATCTATAACCAACAATAAGGCAACCAAAGACAGGAAGAAAAAAATTAAAAATATCTCTTTAGATTGAATGATTTGTATGTGTCTATATTTTCTTGAATTTATTTTGTTAAGCATAAACTTTCAGATAAATATGGTATCTATTTGGAGGTATAGGAAAAAGCAAATCTCCTCCTTCATAACTGCCTGTTAAATTTCCCTCTTTTTTCTGTAATATTACTGTAGTAGCATTTTCGTCTTCACTACTAATTGCATAAATTTTCAAATCATAACCCTTATAAAATCCAGAACTCTCCCACGCAGCAGTTATTAAATTTTTAATAGTTTCATTTAAAACCTCGCATGCAGATTTTCCGTTTTCGCACTGTTCATTATTCTGACAAGAAACAATAACTTTTTTTAAACTCAATAACTGGCCGGCTATCTCACAATCTGTTGTAAAATACCCGATTGCCTGAATAAAATTTTCAATATTGAGACTTGATTCTACAACAGCAGGCCTTCTTAAACTAAATATTAACAAAACCATTATTGCAATTGTAACAATAACTACAATTAAAACAAATCCTACCATTTCTTCTTGTCCTTTTTTTCTATTTTCTACCATTTTTATTTTAAATTTAAGTTCCTGTTTTATAACCTATTATTATTCTTCCTAACTCGCAAATATCTCTCGTTATCTCTGCTTTTTCCTTTCTACACAATGCTACATAAGAACCGACACTTGTTGTTCCCTTAATTTTAGATTCAAAAACATTAAACACTCCACAATTAGGATAGTTGCTTGTTGTGCATATTTCTTTATTTTCAGGATATAATTTAACAATCTTTATATAAGCAACAGGCCAAAACTCTTTGTAAGCAGGCCTATTTATTAAAAAAATTATCTTATCAGTATCGATACAATAACTTCCCAAGCCAGTGTTACATCTAAATTCTGGAGACTCTGCAATAAATTGCGCGAGCATTATTGCTTGACTTTCTCTTATTGATTGTGCTTGTTTCCTTAAATTTCTAACTTGTATTCCAACGAGAAACAAACCAGCAAGCATAAAAAAAAGAAAAACTGCCGCTAACATAAATGTCATTTGCTGAATTTTGAACTGCGCTTTTTTATTTATTTTTTTTATAAGCATTTTACCATAATTCACAAACTACTGCTTGATTTTCTAATCTTTTTACAAAATTGCTTAATGCAATAATATCTTGAGAACTTTTTAAATTACTAAGCTGTTGGCTGAAACTTGCAAGCTCTCCAGAAGGAATTGTTTCACATTTTGCTGAAACTAAATTTGCTTCATCTTGATAAAGTAAGGCAAGTTGCAATGCTTTTTTCATAAGTCTTTTGACATTACATTCATAAACTTCATAATCAGAGAATATTGCAGCATATATTAAGTTTTTATAAAAATAAAGATTTTTATTTTTTTTAGTAACATAACCCTCGTCGAAATCACTTTCACAATCAAAATTGCAAGTGCCATAAACAGTCATATCGCATTTTCCACTACTTCCAAAACCTCCACTAAAACACACTCTAATATCTTCTTTTGTGCAATTTTCTTCTTCTAATTTTATGTTTTCAAGTCCAAGATTTTCTAAGTCTTCTACTATATTTCCAGGGGCATTCACAAAACAATAACTTTTTGTTGTTAGAATAATCATATCCGCAACTTTAAATGGAAAATTAAATGGCACTCCAAAAATAAATATTTTTTTACCTTCAATACTGCTGTTAGAAAAAACATACTTATTATTAATAATTATTTCTCCTCCCGGTTTACTCCATTGCTTTCCTTTTTTTGTAGCGAGGCTGAATCTCTGTTCTCCGAAAATTCCGCTATCATAACAGCTATTAAAAATTCTTGTTTCTTCATTTAAAACTGCTTTTGTTCCTTTGAAACTTGCTATTCCAGTTTCAAGTGGCTCAAAAATTATACTAAGTTCTTTTGCTGTTACTGTTGTTGCTTCATATTTTGATGTTTTTATAAATTTTGAAGCAGAATAAATAGCAAGAAAAAGTATTACTGCTCCAGCCATAATAGCAAAAATCCAAGAAAAACTCATTTCTAATCCTTTTTTCTTTTCCATTTCGTCGTATTAAGGTTTTAAAATTTTTACGCTTTTGTCATAAATTCCTTTTTCTATTTTCAGATTTATTTTGCTTTTTTCTGTTTTTACGCACCATGGATTTTCATTTGTTGTTAATTGGGAAATATCTACATGCTTTATATCATATCCTATAAGTCCAGAACATTTAACTTTCGGCCAAAGAACAAGATTTTTATTAACACTCGCTATTTTATCATAAATATCTCTTCTTGGGCCTTTAGCATCTTTATTAACATCAAAAAAACACACATACTCAACAGAACTCGGCAAGCCAGCAGAAAAAACTTGTGAGGTTTCGGGACTTCTAAAAGCAGTGTCAATGCTCGCCTGAAACTCTTGATAGAATCTTCCAACTAATCCGCATGTTTTTATGTTCAAAAAAATTTTAATAACATAAAATGCAACAGCAATAAATGCGATAATGAGTATTATAGAAAAAATCATTCCGAAAGAAATTTCCATTCCCCCTTTTTTATTTTTTTCTTTCATTTTCTCTTTTTATAACAAAAATAAAACGAAAAATAGCTATTTAAATATTAAGTTTATTATTTTTAGAATATTATTTTAAGTATTTTAATTAAAATTCCTGCCTTCCTTAACTAAATTTACTCGATTTTTGTTTCTGTGCTTACTGTTGTTCTTATTTTTGCAGAACATTCGATAGGACTCGGTTCGTTTCCACTCGAATCAATACATTTAATATAATATGTTTTGCCCATGCTCCAATCCGCGTAGTGTTCAGTTGAATTTGAATAAGGCATTGAAATTCCTTCCGATATTTTAAAATTACATCCGATTTCGTCATTTAATGAATAAGAACATTCTGAAATTTCGTCTGTAACTATTCTTAACTTATCTTCGTAATTATACGCTCTTACAACTTCAGGAGCTTTTTGGTCAACCAGTACATTAAAAGTTAAAGTTTTATAATCCGTGTTTCCACCTAAATCAGTACATTTTATCCAATATTTATAACTTCCAGCAGGCAAATCTTGTCTTTGTCTATGTTTATTTGTACCAGTTTCAAACATTCTCGCATAATCTTT
>JAWAAV010000040.1:0-5598 GCA_038884935.1 Candidatus Pacearchaeota archaeon | reverse complement strand
AAGAGGATACTCTCCTACTTCAAAATCAAGAATTTGATCATCAACTTCGCCAGCTCTTATTCTCGCATTTAAAACTAAAGGCGCGTCTTGTGTTCCTCCTCTATGCGAAGGTAAAAACTTTCTTGAAAAATTAATTAAAACGTCAAGCAACAGCATAACCGCAGCTTCATCACCGTCACAATCTCTTCTCATAGCAGCATGCATATAAGGACTTGCAAGTAAACTCTGTGTCCTAGAAAAACCAATAATTCTACCTATAACCCCTGCGCAATTATGAGGCGCCATACATACACATAAATGCCCAATTAAATCTTCTTTGTTTTGTATTTTATAAAAAGGTTTTGTCTTGTAAACTTTTAATAAAAGAGTATCTAAAAAATTAGCAGTTTTAATAAAAATTTCATCTGCTTTTTCATCACTACTTATTTGACAAGAAGGTAAAATAATATCATGAGGTTTTAATTCTAAAATTTGGTCCTCGTTTTCGAGTTCATTGCCGTAAATATCTTTATTATAACCAAGCTCTTTTAATTTTTCAACACTTGTCATTATTTCTAAAGGTTTAAAATGAGTAATAGGAAGCTCTGTTGCGTCGTATCTTATTGTTCCGTCTTTATTTACACACAAACCATATAAGCTTCTTAAAAATCCTTTTGCTAAATTTTCTACATCATGTTCAGAACTAGAGGTTCCCCTTACGCCTTTTATTAGTGGAGGAACTTCATTAGGTAAAAGCTCGAGAGTTTTAACAGCAGAGTTAAAATAAGATTTAATATCAATTGCTTTTGTTATATAGGTTTGGCATCTAGTATTATGTAAATCGCATTTATCATTAAATTTTTTCTGTTTGCATTCTGAACAATAATATATTTTTTTACACTCGCTACCACATTCCTTACAAATTCTATAAATTTCTTCTTTTTTGCAGTTATCACAAAAATAAATTGGAAAATTTGAAACAATTTTCCCTATTTTTAAAGCTTCATTCACACTTCTTAATCTTCCTCCCTCTTTCCCAACAGGAAATAAAACATTCGGACTACCAACAAGTTTTCTGATTTTTGCTTTCTCCGGTCTTCCCATCCTCGCTCCAATAAAACTACCTGCTTTGTCTTTTATTTTGTATTTTGAAACTATATTTATTATTTCAAGAACACTTTTTTCACTATTTTCTTTTATTTTTTTACAAACTTCTTCAACAACTTCAGTAAAATTTTTGTTGGAATCTTCAATTCCTAAGTTAATAAGTAATGTTTTACTTGTTTCTTGGTTTAACACAACATTTTCTGTTGTGACTTCGTGCTCTGCTCCTATAATTTCTAAAACTCTTTTGCCTTTTTTGAACCTTTCCTGATCTAGTTTATTAAAAGGTAAAATAATTTTTTCTTCATATTTTCCGTGTCCCAACCAATCTAGTAAAGCAATTAAATCTTCAAAACTAATTTGAGTCCAATAAAATATATACTTAGGATGCAAAGGCAAAGAATATTTTTCAGAAAGTTTAACTGCTTGCTCTAAATTTATATTATAAGGATCAACAATTTCGTTGCTTTTTTTCTTTAACTCGAGAGCCCACCATTCTTCAACATACCCTGGCTTAATTAACTCATAGTTTCTGTTTATAACATCTCCTAAAGAGAATAGAATATCTCCAAGATAAATTATCTCTTCAACATCGTTATATATTTTTTTCGCTTCTTCAACATCATTTATTTTTTTTACACTTCCGTTTTTTAGCTTTACAATTGGTCCGTCTATTTTATCACATGAAGTAACTGCCGCTCCTTTGGTTGGTTTCTCAACTTTAAGTTGAGCCCCGATAGATAAAAAACTCCCAGAAATTGCCATTGTTGCAGGATGTAAAGAAACAGCAGAAAATCCGCTTACCCTACTTCTTCCATATCTAAACCTAAAACCGCCTGATCTAGAGGGGTATCCAAAAACCGGCCTACCTGCTACAAGATCTTTGATATATGTAGGAGAACTTGAAGCACTTCCTTTTTCTCTTTTCTTATGAATATTAACATATTCTTCTAAAAAATCCCAACCACTAATTTTAAATCCTTTTTCCTTCAAACTTTTGTATAATCTTAATCCTTTCTGTGCTTTTTGTGCTAATGCTTCTGAAAAAATTAAACACATTCCCCCTCTTATTAGATTAGTGTTAACTCTAGGCAAATCTTTATAGTTTGAGACTTCTTTTTGTTCAGAGGGCTCACCATCAATTTGTATAGGTAAATTTTTTGCTAAAAAAAATGCCTCTTCCTCTGTCGGCAAATATTGTAAATTAGTTACTCGTTCATGATAATCATAATTTTCAGTTACATATCTCTTTGCCTCTTTTTCATCAGGATCATATTTTGCAAATCCAAAAATTTCTCTCAAATAATCTATTAACATTAAAACAACACAACCTGCAGTTGTTCCGGCGCTTCTTATTGGGCCAGAAAAATTTGCAATAAAATAATCCTTGTTGTCTTTTGTCTTTCCAAGTCTCAAACCAGTATAGCCTTCTATAGGGCTTGAAACAACTCCTAAAGTAATATAAGCAAAGCCTAATCTTATACCTGCATCAATTGCCTCTAGTAAATTTCTAAATTTACAAAATTTTTCTTTTGCTATTTCTTCTGCGATTTTGAATGAAACTGCAATATCAAGCGGGCCATACTGCTTTTCTAATTCAAGAATTCTATTGATTATATTTTTATCATCAAGTTGAGGATACATTAAAGCAATTAATCTAACTGCTTTTTCTGCGAGGTTTGTAGCGAGAGGCACCTCAACACAACTTACAGGATCTATTCCTTTTTTTCTTGCTTCTTCCGCTATAGAATAAACCTCTTTTACTTTTTTTTCTAATTCTTTAAAATATTCTTCTGTTTTCATTTTAAAATTTTTTATTATTGTGAAATTTATTTAATAAATTAATCATATTTTTCTTCATTTATATAATGATTATTAGTTATTTTAATTGTCATTTTTTGTTCTATTCTCATTTTTTTCTTCGTCTGAAAAATCAAGAATTTTCACTTTTCCTGTTTTTAAATTTAATACAGGAACTTTACAAGGGTCTGGTATATTACCTACTTTTTCCTCAAAAGGAGTTATTGATTGCCAACAACTCGAACACACAATCAAAACACCATTATAACTATCTATATCAGTTCTATGAAGATCTGCAGTGTTAATAATATCGGGCACTTCTGAAATTACAAGATAATCTTTTTTATTATGCGGTATGTATGTGACAGAAGAGTGTATTGAAGCAAGATGTCTTCTTTTTAATACTTCTTTTACAACTCTCGTAGGATTTTTGTGAGCATTCTCAATTCTTAAAATATCAATTTCATTAATAAAAGAATTCAAACTAGCCCCGTGGTACATTAATATTTTGACTCCTTTTTTTCCTTCTATATTTTTAATCTCAATTAAAGCAGGATTACTCACAAGAATTAGATTTTGGATATCATACAAATCTGAAGCGTAATCTTTACCTATCGGAGGCTGTGGTTCCGCAACCCTAACTCCATCATGCTGCCCCGGACATAATATTATTTTAACATCTTTTCTTATCATTCTAAGAAATTCTGCGAGTTTTTTATACTGTTCTTTTATATCTTTAATTTTTAATAGTTCTTCTTGGCCCGGGAAAATTCCAACTCCATCTACAGTGTCTCCAGTTATAAATAAGTATTTAATTTTTTTTGCCTCTTCTTTTTGTCTTTCGTCGTAAATTTCTCCATTTAACCACTTGATAAATTTTAAAAAATTTTCTTCTAAAAAATTTGCACTCCCTACATGAATATCAGAAATAAAAGCAACAGCTTCATCTCTCTCTAACTTTGTTTTTTCTTGTAACATTAAATCAGGGTAAAGCAGATCATTAGCAAAAATTATTTCATTATCACCAAAACCCTTCACACATATGATATCATCTAAAATAACGTTTTTAGCTTTCTCATAAGCTTCTTTTTTTTCTTTATTTACTAAAACTCTAATTCTTCCTGTTAAATCTTCTATTTCGAGAATTATATTTTTATTTTTTGAAATAATTTTATTTGAAACAATCCCAACAACAGATAAACTCTGTTTGTTATTTGATATTTTATTTAAAGAAATAATATTATCTAATTCTTTCCTTTCTTTAAAAATATTTTTTATTTCATTAAATCTTGCCTTAAAATAATCCACAAAATCATGTGGTTGTATTTTCTGAGAAAAATTTGGAACAGACATTAAAATTTTAATATTACCAAGTTCATTTTCTTTAGTTTCTTGTTTTTTTTCAACAATTTTCTCCCGTGTTATTTCAAAAGAAATTCCAAAATTAACTTTAATTTTTTCTATAATTTTTTTATCTAAAATAAGATTTTGTATTTTGTTTATATTTTTTGAAAGTGAAGATTTATTTATCACTCTCTCTTTAAGCACTGAAAATTTTTCAATTATATCTTTAATAGTGTCCTCATCAAACTGACTAAAAAAATCGAAACTCTCTTTATCAAGTAATATACCTTTTTCTATACAAAATTTTAATATATTGTTCATCTTTTAATAATTATTTAACAACCTAAAGACTCTAACAAAAGAGTTTTAACTTTCTCAACTACTTCGTTTGGAATAGCTAATTTAATATCTCTTGTTCTACCATGTCTTCCTTTACTTATAACTGGTGCATTAATAATTCCAGACATATCAAACTGACCAATTATATCAGAAACTCTCCTTTGTGTCAAGATTTCAGTTTTTGTTTTTAAACAAAGCTCACTATAAATATTATATACATCTCCTGTAAAAATTTTTTCATTTTTTTCGTCATTAGATTTGTTTTTTTCTATAAGTCTTATTATCGCCAACAACACAAGTTGAAATTGTTTTGGGGCTGTTTCTACAAAGCTTAAAACTTTATCTTTGTCTATTTTTTCGTTTGCGAGGTCTATATGAATTAGTCTTATTTTTTCGCTTCCCTCTCTTTCAGCAATTTCTCCAGCTACTCTTAACAAATCTAACGCCCTTCTTGCGTCCCCGTGTTCTCTTGCGGCGTAAGCTGCGCACTTTGCAATAACACCTTCTTCAAGAACATTAGGTTTAAATGCTTCTTCTGCTCTATTTTTTAAAATATCTTGCAACTGAATAGCATTATATGGAGGAAAAATTAATTCTTCTTCACTTAAACTACTCCTTACTCTAGGATCTAAACTCTCAAGAAATTTAAGATCATTACTTATCCCTACTACTCCTATCTGACTTTTTGAGAGTTCAGAGTTCATTCTTGTTAAATTATAAAGAAAATTGTCAGAAATTTTATTTACGGCTTGATCTACTTCATCTAATATAAGAATAATTAATTGTTTTTCTTTTTCAATTAATTCTATAAATTTATTATAAACCTGATCTGTTGGCAAACCTGTTGCAGGAACACTTCCTCCAAGTTTTTTAATTAACTCTGCCATGATTCTATACTCTGTATCTGAAACTTTTTTTAATTTGCAATTAAGATACTCTACTTTTAAAGGAATATTTTCTTTTTTTGCTCTTTTTAACATTTCATTTTTTACATACAGAGTACATAATGTTTTGCCCGTTCCTGGTTGCCCG
>JAWAAV010000039.1:0-5601 GCA_038884935.1 Candidatus Pacearchaeota archaeon | reverse complement strand
TGGCTTATAAAAAGACAAAAGAAAGCTACATGACTCCTTACAAAGGAGTTGTTAATGTCTTGAAAAAATTAAAGAAAAAGTATAAGCTGGCGATTATAAGCGACGCACCAAGGGTAAATGCATGGTCAAGGCTTCTGGCAATGAAAATTGACAAGTTTTTTGATGTTGTTGTGACAAAAAGCGATGTAAAAGTCCAGAAGCCTTCGTCAAAAATATTTAATGTTGCCTTAAAAAAGCTTAAAGTCAAGCCGAGCGAGGCGATAATGGTTGGAGACAGGATAGAACGAGACATTAAAGGAGCAAGGGCACTTGGCATAAAAACTTGTTTTGCAAGATATGGAAACCCAAAAGCCAAGAAAGGCAAGAGCAGGGCTGACTGGGAGATTGAAAGTGTGGGGGAGTTGGAGAGGGTTGTGAGAGCGTGAGAGAGAAAGAAACCTCAACAAAAGAGGATTGGATTCCAGAGTGGATTAAACTGATTAGAGTTTGTAATATTTTTTATTTAATCAAGAACTTATCAACTTGTTTTTTTGCCTGTTCTTTCTTTTTCTGGTGCTCTTTTAAAAAATCGTTGATTTTTCCAATTAAAATTTCCTTTAATTCGCTTGTTAAAAGTTTGCCATTTCTATAATTATCTTCGATTTCTTTCAATTTTTTATCATCAGGCTCAAAAAACATTTTTAAGTATTGAAAACTAACATCTATATCTGGATTTCCGCCGAGTTTCCTTTGTAATTCTATTGTTGGCTGCCCACCAGAGAAAGCGTGTTTTTTTATTTTTCTTTCAACTTCTTCTGGAGTGTCAGAAAGCCAGATAACTCCTTCTCCACTCGCTGACATTTTTGTTCCGCCAAAGAGACTTGGAATAAATTTTGCATGGAGAGCGGCAGGTTTTTCAAGATTAAAATCACAATGTTCTGCAATGTCTCTTGTAAGCCTGATAAAAGGGTCTTGGTCTATGCCTACAGGAACTACTGAAATGTGTTTTTGTTTTGTGTAAAACTGCGGAAAAAGCATGTGGGCAGCTTGCATTGCAGGATAAAAAGACCAGCCGATATTATTTTCGGGTTTTAGCCCAAAAATAGCTTTTGCAGTAGAATAAGTAATTCTTTTTGCTATTCTTGCCGCATATTTGTAAATATCAGTATAAACAAAATCTTGAAAAATAAATGTCTTGCCTGGCTTGAAACTCAAGGCGATTAAATCAAGAATGTTATCTTCTGAATATTTTAGGGCTTGTTCATAACTAAGGCTCTCTTTTACATAAAATTTCTCGTCGTCTGAAATAGGAATAAAAACATTGCAATTAAATTCGTCTTGTAAAGACTTCGCTACTAAAAACGGAACTAAATGCCCAAGGTGCATTTTTTCGCTTGGACCTCTACCTGTTATTACAGAAACTTTTTTGCCTTTATCATAAGCGTCAAGCCACTTGTCAAAGTCTCTATGAGAAAAATAAATACCGCGTCTTAACAAAGGATGGGTCTTGCTTAGCCTTTGCTTGATTTTTTCTGAAATTGGTGTCGTACCGAACTCTTTTACAAGCTTGTTGTAATCAATTTTTCCTGTAACTTCCCAGGGTGTGACTTTAAATTCCTCTTTTTTTGCTGTAACCATTACTTAAAATAGCAAGAGATATTTATAAAGATAACTTTAAATGAAAATTTATTAGTTTTGATACTTTTTGATGCTAATTAACAATACTGATTATGCTAACAAAATCTTTAAATACTTAAAAATTGTTGTCATAAATATTAAAATGGGGAGAAAAGTATATTCATTTTTTATATTGTTTGGACTTTTGTTAGTAAGTTTAGTTTCTATATGTTCGGCAGATATTTTATTCGGCCAAACTAATCCAAATTATAACCTAAACGATTTGTTAAAATTAAAAGTTATTGCGAAGCCAACTAACGAATTAGCAGGATTTCTTGAACTTAATTTAAATTGCGAAGGTGAAGCAAGAAATTTTTACAAAGAGTATGTTTCACTTAAAGCTAATGAAGAGAAAGAAGTTTCTGTTGCGATTCCTCTAACAAATCAGTTTGTTGCTAAGACAGGTGTTTGTAAAATAGAAGGAATTCTTAATAGTGAAGTATCAAATAGTCAGGAGTTTAATGTTTCAAATAAATTAACAGTTCAGGTTTCTTCTAATCAGATTATTGTAGAACCTGGGAGAGAATTCTCAATTTCTGGAACAGCAATAAAGGAAAATGACCAGAAAGTTGATGGTTTTGTTAATTTATATATAGATGGAACCGAATTGAATGTAACAAATACTATTAAAGATGGCAGTTTTTCTGTTACTTTAAAGATGTTGCAGAACATAAAATCTGGCTCTTATATTCTAAAAGTTTTTGTTTATGAAAAGATAAATTCTGAAATAACAAATTACGGCGAGGCTGAAATAAATATTAAAATATTATCAGTTCCAAAAATGATTGATGTTGCAATAAGTTCTATGAATGTAAATCCTGGAGAAAAGATTGTATATAAACCGATTATTTACGACCAGGCAAATGATGAAATAAATGACAAAGACGTTTTAATAAAAATAAAAAATAGCAATTCTCAAATAATTAGTGAAAAAATTGTAAAATCCGGAGAAGAAGACGAGGTTTGGCTTGAAGAAACAGCTAATCCAGGAAATTGGGAAATTACTGCAAATGCTGTAGGCCTTTCTGCGACTAAAACTTTTTATGTAGCCAAAGTTGAGAAAGCAGAGTTTGTGATAGAAAATAGCAGTTTAATTGTAATAAATAAAGGAAATGTCGTCTATACCAAGGCAATTGAAGTTGAAATTAATGAGCAAAAAGAAATTGTAGAAGTGGGTGGAATTGAAGTTGGTAAGACAAAAAAGTTTAGACTTTTTGCTCCAGATGGAACTTATAATGTTAAAGTTACAGATGGTATAAATGAAATTCAAGCAGAAACTTTATTAACAGGAAAAACAATTAGCATACGAGATTCTAGTGAAGACCTTAATTTTTGGCGTTATATTCTGGTCTGGATTTTTCTTTTTTTCGTTTTAGGGTTTTTTGTTTACTCAACTGCTGAAAAAATTTGGTCAAGAAGTAAAAAATATAATGTAAAAGAAAGCAGAATAGAAAGTGTAACAAACGACAAAGAAGTAAAAAATTTAACAGCTAAGTCTCCTACAGTTTCTCAACTACCAACAAAAAAACTTTCTGAGATTGTTTTACCAAGATCTGCAAATCCTGAATTTGCAGAACATACTCTTGTTTTACACGGCGAAAAACAAGAATCTTGTTTACTTACATTTAATGTAAAGAACCCTGATAAAATGAAACTGTTTGAAGAGATTTTAGATAAAATAACAAAAAAAATAATAGAAAATAAAGGAGTTATCTATAAAACAGACAATTTTTTGATAGGTATATTTGCTCCTTTAATAACAAAAACATTTAAGAATGAAGTACAGATAGTGAAACTTGCGAGTGAAATAAAAGATATTTTAGATGAATATAATAAAAAGTTTAAAGAAAAAATAGCTTTTGGTCTTGCAATACATTCTGGCAATTTGATTCTCGAAAAAACTCCTGAAAAATTAAAGTTTACAAGTTCTGATAATACTCTTTCCCAAGCAAAAAAACTTTCTGAGCTTGCAAATAACGAGTTTATAATTTCTGAAAGCATTTATAAAAAGTCTGGCGGAGAGATAAAGGCAAAAAAAGAAGAAAGAGAAAAGCTTCCTATTTACATACCCCAAAAAATTGCCGAAAGAGAAGATTATAGCAAATTTATTAGAGATTTCTTAAATAGGAATAAAGAAATTTTTTCAAAAATGCATGAAAACGAGTAAATGTTCTAAATTATTGATTTATAATTCATTCTGTAACAAATTGTGAGGCTAAAAACTATTAATATACTTGCTTCTTAATTAAAATTATAATTTTGGCTAACGAATAACTATCATAGTAAGAAAATTTTAATAAAAAAGCAAAGATTATAAAGACAATTGATATTCTATAGATTAAAAATAGAATTAATATGTAAAAATTGGTTAAGTTAATGGCGCAAAAAATCTTCGTTCAAAAGCTAATAGAAAATTTAAGATGAAAAGATGTACAGGATGTTAGAAGAAGGGTGGAAAAATAAAAAGAAATGAAAATACGAAATGTGAAAAAAGAAGATAAAGAACAAATTCTTAAATTAGCAAGATTACTTTATAGAGGATCTCAAAAAATCGTACAAAAATATGAAAAAAGATATTATACGATGTGTGAAAAAGCTTTTGTTGTAGAAGATAAGAGAAAATTAATAGGTTATATTGCTTTTAATTTAAGAAGAGATTCTCTTTATATTGCAGATTTATATATTAAAAAAGATTATAGAAGAAGAGGTATAGCCACTTCGCTTCTTAAAATAGTGGGAAGAATGCATAAAAAATTTAAGAAGAAATATTTAAGAGTTGATGTAAGAAAAAAGGACTATCCTGCAAAAAAACTTTACGAAAAATTTGGATTTAAATTTTGGAAGCCTAAGGGAAAAAGAAGCATAAAGTTAAAAAAATGAAACCCAAACTCATAATATTTGATTTTGATGGTGTGCTTGCAGATACAAAGAAGATTTGGATAAAATGCATTATAAAAGTTTTGAAAGAAGAGAAATTTTATTGTCCAAAATGTGTTACTGATATTATCATTCCATTTGGAAGAAAAATACAAGATGTTCTTAAATTATTGGATATCCCAAAATCAAGAATTGAAGAAATAAGAACAAAAGTACATAAACTTGTATTGAAACATAAAATAAAAATTCAAAATATAGAGCCTCTCAAAACTATTAAAATTAAAAAAATAATTCTTTCAAATTCTCCTGCATTTGTTGTAAGGCATGCATTAAAGAATAAGTTAAAAATTTTTGACAGAGTTTATGGTTCCGACGATTTTTCTGACAAAGCAAGTTTTATCGAATCTTTAATGAAAAAACAGAAATTTAGAAAAAAGGATTTGTGGTATGTAGGAGACATTGGCCAGGATATAAGAGTAGCAAGAAAGGGCGGTTGTACTTCTGTAATTCTTGCAAGCAAATTCGCTTGGAATCCTTTAAAAGAAGTGTTAAAAGAAAGACCTGATATAGTTATAAAAGATTTTTATGATTTAAAAAAAATAATGAATAACTAATCTAAGATTATTTATCCTTTTTGAAATTGATTCTAACTTATTTGAATAAAAATCAAATAAAAACATAAAAAATAAAAACAATAAATTAAAAAATAGAAAGTTTAGAATAATAGATTTATTCTTCGCTTTCTTCATTGATTGTTGAATCTTCTTCGGCTTCTTCTTCGGCTTCTTCTTCTGATTTAGATTCTTTTGGTGTTATTCCTTTCTTTTTGAAAAAACACTCTTTGCAATAAACAGGCGTTCCTTCTCTTGGTTTAAAAGGAACTTCTGCATCTTTCCCGCAATCACTGCATTTTATTTTATGCATTTCTCTTGGTCCAAATCTCCGAAAACCGCTTCGTCTGAAGCCACTGCTAAATGCCATTTTTAAAATCCTCCAAAATTTAATTTAATATGAGAATTCGTTAAATCTATTTTCATTTCTTTTATAACATACTCCTATTAACTTATA
>JAWAAV010000038.1:0-5627 GCA_038884935.1 Candidatus Pacearchaeota archaeon | reverse complement strand
GACACTTGACTTAGCAGCTGCAACAAGTATACAACAAAGTTTAGCTGCTGGAGTAAAGACAACAGTAACAACAGTTGAAGGAGAGTCATATAATTTTGGAGGCAAGAAAGATTTGAATCTTGGTGAATCTATTACGGTTGTAAGAGGTACACTAGACGAAGACCATTTGCCAACTTTGCTTGCAAGTGGAACATACGAGAACGACGAAAGAAACAATTTTGACTACGAACAAAAAATAACAATGGCGGGTTTAACAGTAACTCATATTGAAAATGACGAAGATAACAACCTTTATTCAATATTAGGTGTCAACCTTAAACAAGATGACCCTATTTTAAACTACACTTTAGACTTTACAGAAGCAGCAGAATCTGATGTAACTAGTAGCGGACATCTAGAAGATTTAGAAAACACTGTCATAACAATGATGGGCAAAGAATATTTTATACTTGATGCCTTAAATGGTACAAATCCAAAATTAACAATGTTGGACAGTGCAAATACTGTAGATGTTTATGAAGGGACACCTGCAACAGTAAATGTTGGAGGAAAAACATACACTATTTCTGCATCGATATACGGAGAAAACAAAGTAAAATTAACTGTAAACTCAGAAACAACAAAGTCTATGGGTGAAGGCGACACATATAAACTTTCTGATGGAACATATGTAGGAGTAAAAGAAGTTTTGTATATTTCAAAAGAAACCGGAACTAGTGCAGTAGAAGTGTCAATTGGTAGCGGCAAAATTGAATTAATTAACAATGATGAAATAAAATTAAACGGGGAAGAAATAGATGGCATTAAAAGCTACATAAGTTTAGGTAGCAGCGGCTCGAAAACAACTTTAGAGGCCATTACAATTGAGTGGCTTGCTGAAGATGATGTAATCCTTTCTTCAGAAGGAACGAGCAGTTTAACAATGCCAGGAATTGGAGGAATAAAAGTAATAATGGGTGGTTTGAATGTTCCAAGCACTGAGAAAGTAGAAGTGAAAAATGATGGAACACAAAGAATTGTATTGAAAGTTCCACTAAAAGGAAAAGAAAGCGGTCAAGAAATCTATCTTTTAGAATCAAATGAGAGCGGAGGATTCAAAACAATAGGACAAAAAAGCAGTAAGAGATTAAAGACTGCAGAAGGAACAAATATAAAGCTTAATACAACTGCAGGAGAGATTTGGGCTGTTGCCTCTTACGGTAGCGGAACAAATTGGGAATCTTACTTGCTTGAAGTAACCAAAGTAACTGATGAAAACAAAACAAGCATAAAAATAGTCAACACAGACTCGGACTTGTTTGTTGAAAAAGAAAAAGGAGAAACAAAAGATTTGGGTGACAAATTAAAGATTAAAATTGAAGATGTGGTTTGGGAAAGAAGCAGCGATGGAATTGTAAATCTAAGTTTAACTTCTGGCTCTGGAAGTTCGTTTGACAAAGTACACTCGCTTGGTGGATTGACAATTTATTTACCCGTTGATAAAATTACGCCAACTAACGAAGGAGACATTAATCTTACAGAACAACCAAGTAGCTGGAAACTTTATATGAGAGAACAAGACTCTGCTGGAAGTGTTAACAATGGAGAATGGATAAATGTAACTGTTGGATTTAATAACGATCAAGAAACAAGTGTAAAAGATGTAACTGCAAATTGGGTAAGTAGTTTGTACGAAACAGGAGAAGAAACTGATTTGTATGATGGTTATGTGAAATCTCCAGCCACAACAAAAGTAGTGTTAGACAAAGGACCTGACCAACAAACACTTAAAGTAGAATATCACAACACAGAAGATGAAGAGTCTTATGTAGACTTTTTTGTTGCAGCACCTGGTGTAACAACAGGAGGAGCTGCTGGAGTTCTTGTAGTAAAAGATAGTGAAGCAAGTTCAGTAGCCAGCAAAAATCTTGTTGTTGTTGGTGGAAGCTGTGTAAATACGCTTGCTGCACAAATGTTAGGAAGCAGTGTTCCTATGTGCGGAGAAGAATTCACAGCTAAAACAGGTGTTGGTGCTGGGCAGGCTTTGATAAAAGTGGCTGCTTCGCCTCTTAATTCGGAAAAGATTGCTATGTTAATAGCAGGTTATGAAGCAGATGACACATCAAAAGCTGCTACATATGTAGTAACTTCAAAGCCTTCAACAGCTGTTGGTTCACTAAAATTCGATAGTTCGACTTTAACAGCAACAGCCGCTTAAAGCGGTTTTTTCTTTTTTTTCTTTTTTATTTTTTCTTAATAATTAGTTATTTTAGAAAAAGTTATGAAGATACTAAAATTTGCATTGGATTTTTTTACTAAATAGAAGAAAAATTTTATTTACTTTCGTGCAGATTTATTGCGAAAGAATTAAAAGAGAAAGTTTACTTGATTTTATATGATTATAAAGAGAATTATGAGCAAGGAAGAAAAAGAGAAAATTGAAAGCAAAAAAAGAAAGACAATTGTTATTTTTATGGCGGTTATAATGGTGTTGAGCAGTTTAGGATATGTTTTTATGAGCCAAAATCGCGAAAGAACAAGTAAAACAAAAATGAATTATAGAGGAATAGAATTTAATTTGAGAGAAGATGGGTGGCATTTCCAGATAGAAGGATTTGAGTTTGTAACAATTTACTCGCCAAAAGACACTGAAAATATAAGTGCTACGATTTTTTTAAATGCCCAAGACTATTATGGAAAACCATTATATTTTTCTCGTGATAGTTCGCAAGAAGGAATAATAGAAATAGAAAAAAATTTAAACAGAATTGCTTCGAGAATACAATACGCCTGCCTAGATGAAAACTGCAGCGAATTTGCCATAAAAAATTGCAGTTCTAATAATATAATTATTATTAAAGAAATAAAAAATGAAACATTTATAAGTCAAGAAGACAACTGTATTTTTATTAATGCTTTATCTGGTGAAATAGTGAGGGCTAGTGACAGATTTTTATACAAAATACTTGGCTTAAACTAAAAAAATGAAAAAAAGGGAAAAAGGTATAAAAAAGGAAAAAAATAAGACGAGAAAGAAGATAATAACAGGTTATATAATAGCAGGGATAGTTTTAATTTTAATTTTGTTTCTGGCTTATTTAAACTACAAATCTGCAAATTTTGAATACCTTGGCTTAAAATTTTCTAAAGTTAGATTCGGAGAGTTGAGATTTTATTACGCAAGAATTCCTCTTTTAAACAGCAATGGAGAAATTTCTGGGTATTATGATTTGTATTTAAGAAATGATCCAAGAAAACTTAAAGATATCCCGATAAACGGTAGGCTTAAACTGAAAACAAAAGTTATAATTGCCTCTGATAATTTGAAATGCGAGGACAGCGGTATTGCGGGAGGAGAACTTGGCGGAGTATTAAGCATTTGGACAAGAGTTAAAGTAGGAACAACGAATAAAAGCCTAGCAGAAGAAAAAAATATAAATTATGTTACTTGTAATGAAAGAGAAATAATTTATCTTGATTCTAGTATTTTGATTTTCAAGCCGGGTAATGTAACAGAAATAAATCAGATTGGAGGAAGGGATTGTTACGAAATTTATGTTAAAGATTGTGAAGTGTTGAAAGCTGTAGAGAAGTTCATTATAGGTTTGTATGCAGAATCGAGAGGAATTAAATTGTGATTATTAATAAATTTTGTAAATAAAGGTTAATTAAGCTTTCCAATGGCTATCTTAACAAGTAATATATAACTAATTCTTTAAATAAAAAGATTAAATTCTCTCTGTATTAATTTTTAAAGATAATTATAAATTCTTATCTTTTTTAATTATCTTTAACAAAAACTTTATATCACTGTAAATCGGAATTTTTTTAATGTCTAGAAGTTTTATTTCAGAATACCAGATTGCAAAAACAATAACCGAAGAAAGAAAAAACCACAGAATAAAATGAAGTGTTGTGAAAAGTTTCTCTGAAAAAATAAAGATAAAAGAAAAAATTAAAATTCTTGAAATGTTGATTACAAAAAGCAAGAAAAAGGAATAAGCAATCCCTAAAATCCGAGTTTTGAAAGGCATAGGCGTTGTTAGATTGAGAATTAAAAGCAAATAATAAGCTGAAAGAGCAATGCAAGGTTGAATAATATTAATAGCGTGATTTTGAAAATATATAGTATTGCCTGAAAGCGTAACTTGGAAAAAAATTTTGATAAGATAAAAAACACAATTAATAGTCAAAAAGGGTATAAATAAAGCGAAAAAATTCGTTATAACGAACAAAAAAAGTGTAAAGTAACGAATAAAAATGAAAAAAAACAAAAGTGGAAGATTCTTTTGTGTGGATTTTTGTATTGATTTTTTTAGCATAAAGTTTATTAAATAGAGTTGTTATTAAGTTTAATGTTAAATAAAAGAGATTGCTCTATTTTAATCTTTGGATTTGGACTTTTAATTCTTGGTATAATTTTCGATAAAGAGATATTTATGTTTATTTATTCTTACCAAAATGTTTTTCTTATTAATTTAATGAAAGTTATAAGTAACCTTGGCTCTGTAGTTGCAGTATTCTTAATAGCAAGTTTTATTCTCGGATTTTTATCGTCGGAAAAAACAAAGAAGAAAAATGTACTATTGTTCTGGATTGCTGTTGTATTAACAAGTTTAATAACATATTTTTTAAAGACAATTGTTTCAAGAGAGAGGCCTATGTCCTTTTATCAAGAACCTTATAACAAATTTAGCAGTTTTCCGTCTGGTCATGCAACAGCTGTTTTTACAGCATTGCCTTTTATGAAAAAATTCAAATTTTTAGGAAAGTTTTGGCTTGTTTTTTCATTGCTTGTTGCTTTTTCTAGAATATATTTAGGATTTCATTATTTAAGCGATGTTGTGGCTGGGGGATTAATTGGTTATACAATCGGGTTATTAATTGAAAAAAATAAAGAACTAAATAATTTTTTAGAAAGGGTTCTAATAAAAAATAAGTTAAAGAAGAAAAAGTGAAATATAATAAGATAGAGAATAAAATTAAAAAAGAGTAAAAAGCGTCAATTGACTATTTCTTGTTTTTATATCAAATTTTATGAATAATGATTTTTAATTGCCAGTGCAATTATTATGATTACTACTATAACTGCAAGAACTATTAACAAGCTTATAAGCCAGTGATCTTTTATTGTGTCCCAAAAAGTATACTTTGTGATGGCGAGACTTGCTTGTTGACTAATTTTTTTGCCTTCAAAAGAGGTTACAATGCTAAATGTTTTTTCTCCTTCTTCTGCATCTTTGTTGAGATTAAGATTAATTACGACATCTCTACTTTCTCCTTGTTTTAACAATACTGACGGAGGATTTATACTTTTTATTGTAGCAAAATCTTCTATCCCCTCTACACTAATTTTGTAAAGAGTTTCCTCCTCTCCTGTACCGCCTGTACCTGTATTTTTAATAGTTATTTTTATAGGAATAGTTCTACCTGCTTTAATTTCTTCTGGAAGTTGCTCTGCTTTTATTTCTAACTGACCGTTCCTCTCTAAATTTCTTAAACAATTACCTTTAACTTCTATAGGGAATGTTTTCGCTCTGTTAATCACTTTTTTAAATTGAGAGAATCCTTCATCGTAGTCGTAGTATATATCTATGTCAAAGTTGTATATTTTTTCTGGAGTATATTTTGAGGTATTAATTCTAAAT
>JAWAAV010000037.1:0-5678 GCA_038884935.1 Candidatus Pacearchaeota archaeon | reverse complement strand
TACTTATTATGATATCTCTGTAAAACTTAATGGAATATCAACAATTTCTGGGAATCTAAGTGCAAATTTGACTATTAAAAAAATACACGAACAAATTACTGCTCCTACCGCACAAGCAATATCGCCCCCTTCTCCCACAGCAACCCCTACAGAGAAGGGAACTCCTATGACAACTACAGAAAAAAAATCAAAATTCTTTTTGGTATTTTTAATAATTCTCGCAATAGTTATTGTTTTAGGAATTGGAGGATTTATAGTTTGGAAAGAATTTATTGAAAAAAAGCCAGAAGTTAGTGAAGAAACACAAACTGTAACTCCTCCTTCGCCCATTATTCAACCTCAAAGAATATCACAACCTGTAATACCTTCTGTTTCTCCAATTCCTCCAAGACAACCTATACTACAAATTCTTCAAACGCCTCAAAAAACACCATCACCAGTTTCTATGCCCGCTCCTTCTCTACAACAACTAGAAAAAACACAGCCTAAACCAACTACAGAACCATTACCTAAACAAACTGAAGAAGAAACAATAGCCCTACTTAAAAAAATAGCCTTCGAAAAAAATCAGACACCCCAAACTTCTACACTTAGTGAAAAAAATTCAAAACCAGAAGAAAAACCTAATGAAAAAAAAGAAAGGAGAGAAGCATAAATATAAAAACATTCTTCTACACCAAATACCTGATACAATTTCTAAACAATATTTTATTGTTAAGATATATGCTGCTTGTAGTTTCTAAATATTAAAAATTAATGAAAACAAATTTGCTTTTTTAATAACTAAAAAATGAAGCAAAGTTGTTTAGAAAGACATAATTAAATTTTTTATATAATAAATTGTATAGTTTTATTTTGAGGTCTTCAACAAATATTAATAGTATTTTTATTATCTTTCCTCACTCCACTCTCCCCACTCGGTTCCCCAAGCAGTAAATTCTTCTAATCTTTTTTTCTCTTGAATAACATTACTCGTTATTTTTGCATTAACTCCGATGCAAGTGGTTTTACAAGGTCCATCAAGAAAATCGCACCACTTACAATGAAATCCGTAAAAAGGAGTATAATCCTCATCTTCTATAATTTTTTGAGCTTTATCAAGCATACTGGATGTGTAATCATAGTCTTCTTGACTTCTTGTTGTCTTAATCAACTTCCCACTTCTCAAATGATAAAATAAAATTCCGCTTTCTGTCTTACCATAAACCTCTCTAAAAGCAATACTATAAATTGTAAACTGTGGATGTCTATGCAATAAAGCCAATTCTCTCTCATCTATTGGGCAACCTTTGTTTGTTTTATAATCTGTAATTAAAATTCCTTCTTCTGTTTCATCTATTCTGTCCCAAACTCCTCTTAATAAATGCCCTCTAAATGTTACTTTTCTAAAAGGTTGTTCAAACGCAAAAGGCATTGGTTTTTCTTTATGTCTCATATAAAAATTTCTTAATATACCTATTCCAAGATTCATATAAATAAAAGGCTCTCTCTCTGAATTAAACCATCTTATTTCAGGATTTAAAACAAACTTTCCATTCTTGTCTCTTTGAAAAACAATTCTTCCTTTTTCTTTAACAGACTTTCCATTGGAATCAAACTCTGGCAAAAAAACCTTTCTCATCCAATAACCTTTCCAAAAATTCGCAAAACTTTCTGCTGACTTAAAGTTTCTTTCATAAAAAAGTTTAAGCATATAATGGATTGCTGCACCAAAAGCAAGATTGCTTGATTGAGGAACCTTTTCATGCTTTATGTATTGAAAGTAAAATGCAAGAGGGCAACCAAATAAAGTTGTCAACATAGAAGCTGAAAATTCTCTTTGTTTTTTTGTAAAGTTTTCTGTTTCTTGGTTTACTTTTACTTCTAATTTTTCTGCCATTTTTTGCAGTTATTAAAAATAAAATATTTAAATTATTTATTATACTAAAAAATCTATCAAAAATTCTTAATTAAGTATAAGCTCGTTTGTTTCTTTATTTATTTCTTCTTTCCTGAAGAGACTTATAAAATTCACATTCAACCATTCCGTTTCCGACTCTATATAATCCTCTTCTATTACACACACAACCATCACACTGTATATTCTCTAAAGTTTGTGGAATTATGTGATTATCATAAGCCCAACCTCTTGGACATTCTTCTGTTTCAGGAAAAATTATTTTCGGTTGACCTGAGCCATGTTCCATTTTTTAGTTAGTCTTTATGCAGTTTACATTATTAATTTCTTAATTTTTAATTTTGGTATATTTATAGTTTTCTATTCTGTTGCGTTCTTTAATTCATATTTAAAATTCTATAATTACAAAGCCATTTTAAAATAATAAACCCTACAAGATATTAATTGTTCCAAAGCAAAGACAAATTTACAAACTCAAAGATTATTGATAAAGGGATTACAAAGCTTCTTTATATTTTCATAAATATTTTTTATATCTAATAAACCTTATAATTTAATTTCCTATTTATCTCGTCGTAACTTCAATTTTATCTTTAAAAACAACAATTGTATGCTCTACTTGTGCTACAGGTTTTTTACTTTTTTCAACTAATTGCATAAACTCTTCGATACAACCTGCTTGTTTTAATGCTGCCAGTGCGAACAAAGCTTTGGGAGAAAATTTTTTGACAAGCCACCTTGAACAAAAAGGTAAACTTAAATATTCATTTTCTATATAATCTAGAATTTCTCTTGCCAACTTATCTCTTACCCCTTTTCTTTCTTTGAAAATATAAATTCCAGAGGGCTTGCTTTCATAAACAATTCCTTGCCCTGATGTCACAAAAGGCTCTATTGCATAAACCCCCTCGCTTAACTTTGCAGTGTTACCATTATCATAATTAGGAATTGATACCCCGGAATGCAACAAGTACCTTTGCACTTCATGACCTGTAAGGTTTCTTATTGGAGAAAATCCCTCGCTAGTTATAACTTCTCCTATTGCCTTTCCAACCTCTCCTACAGGAATTCCAAATTTAACAACTTCAATCGCCTTTTTAACAGCGTTTTCGCTTGATTCAATTAATTTTTTGTTTTCTTTGTTGCCTTCAAGATCTATCGAAAAAGCAGTATCTGCAATAAATCCGTTAACATGCACTCCCATATCAATTTTTAGTAAGCCACTTGCAAGAGTTTCGTCATTCCAGCTCGGCGTATAATGGGCAGCAATCTCGTTTATGCTTAAATTAACAGGAAATGCAGGCTTCCCGCCCAAACTCATAATTTTATCCTCAATTTTTTCTGCTATTTCAAGCAACTTTAAATTGGGATGTATTATTGATTTTGCATAATTCGCAACTTCTTTAGCAATTTTTCCTGCTTCTTTTAAAGACATTAAATTTTCGTGACTTAAACCTACACTAACTTCACTTTCAGATTTATTTTTTGTTTTTAGTATTTCATTTAAAACTCGCTTTTTTTTATTATCCACAATTTTTTTGCTTTCCCTTCCTGTCTTTCCGCCGTATTGTTTTTCTGTCATAACTTCAAAATATAACCTTGATTTATAAATTATTTGTAATTATAATAAATTTAATTATTAACTTATACCCATTTATTTAATATTTATAAACATTCATCTAGTTTAACTAATTCTATAATCCATCTATAATCCAAAAAGACATTCGTAATAACTCATCAATGCAATAATAAATTGAGGGAGTAAGCGCAAACAAATTTTATATTTATCTATATTATTTCACTCGTCTTTCTTTTGGCACAAGATTTAATATGATACCTTCTTTTTTAACAATGCCACAACCAATCATATCCTCCTTATTTTTTAGTATCACGACATCATTTAAATTTTTGAATCTCTCGTTTTCTAAGCTTAATCCTCTTAACCATTTTTCAGCTTCTTCATCATTCAATTCAACAACATTCTTTTTTATCAAGTCTTTAAGCAAAGGCAGGCTATCAAATGAGATTCTATAACCTTGTTTTTCTTCTTTGAAAGCATAACATCCAATAAGCTCAATTCTTACATTTAATTCGAGTTTTTTTATTTCTTGCATTGACAAGCTTCCAGAAAAAACTCTTATTTTTTCTTTTCCTGTTTTGATAAACAAATAAGGCAATTTCTCAATACCAAAATTTTCATTTAAGCTTGCAATAATTTTCTTTTTTTCTCCAGCAGTCAACACATTGAGTTTCATTTTAATTTGCTTAGTTTTTCATAATATTTAATCCAGATTCAGCAAGATTAACACAAAAAATTTCAAAATAAATAAAAAGTTTTTGATTAACGAATTTCTATTTTCAAATTTAGTTAAATTCTCTCTATATTCAAAAAGTTTTTTCTGATTAATTATTAATTTTGTCATTTTTATCACCTCAATATTTTCTTAGCTTGCATACAAAAAATCCTTCTGTATTGTTATCTTGGGGATAAATCCTGCACGTGTTTTTAACTTCTTCTGAATATTTTTCTCCTTGCCATTCTGTAATTCCGGGCCTTGTTTTTAAAGGCAAATCGATTTTTTCAGTTTCGAGGTTAAAATTTTTTATTAAAAAATCAATATTTCTTTCATTTTCTTCTGGCGCGTAAGTGCATGTACTATACACTATTTCTCCGCCATCTTTTAATAAAGAAATTGCGCTTGAAATTAGTTTTCTCTGCAACCGAGACATTTTTTCAATTATCTTTGGATTCCAAATAATAAAAGTCTTAGGCGAGCTCCTTGTCGTTCCCTCTCCACTACAAGGCACGTCCAATAAAATTTTGTCAAATTTATAATCAAGTTTATTTAATTTCTCGCACAATATTACCCCGTCGTGTCTTGTTATAATAGTATTCATACATCCGCACCTTTCTAAATTTGTTCCAAGTATTGTTATTCTATTTAAATCAACATCATTTGCAATTATTGTCCCTTTGTTTTGCATCTTTGCAGATATCTGTGTTGTTTTGCTTCCTGGCGCAGCACATAAATCTAAAACAAACTCTCCTGGTTTCGGGTTAAGAGCAATTACTGGCAACATACTCGAAATTTCTTGTATGTAGTAATATCCAAGAATATGCTCTCTTGAATTGCCTAATGCCCCTGGCTCAAGCTCGTTTTCGACAATCATTACTTCTGGATAATCAGAAAATGGCTGTCTAATTTTCCAACCTTTTTCTTCAAGTCTTGTCTTCAACTCGTCGACAGAAATTTTAAGAGTGTTGCACCTTATTGCATTCACAGGCTTTTCATGAATTATCCTACTAAATGCTTCAAAATCTTTTTCATCTGGCATCAGCTTCTTCATTCTTTCAATAAAAAGCGGTTTTTCTGTTATCATGCTAAAAAGAAATATACTATGTTTATATAGCTAACTTTACTAAGCCAAAATATAATCTCTAATTATTTACAAGCAAGCAGTTTTACAACCTTTAAAGCAAAAATTTTTTCATTTATTGCTGATTTATTAAAAGTTTTTTCAAATAAGTTATTATAAGTTTAAAACTCGCTTAAACTTTTTTGCTTTTTTTCTTCAATTTCTTCGTTTAATTTAATCCCAAAAACTTCAAAAATATTTTCTACAGCTGGAACAAGTTGGTGATCTATATAGTAATTTATATCGTACTCTCCTTCTTCATCGGGCAATTTTATTCTCTCTCTAACCAATTTTTTCTTTTCTCTTGACTCTGCAACATAATACTCAACAAGCATTCCGGGCCTTATTGGCATTCCAAGCTTAA
>JAWAAV010000036.1:0-5698 GCA_038884935.1 Candidatus Pacearchaeota archaeon | reverse complement strand
AAAAAATATTCCGATATCCGTTACAATGTTTAAACAAAACATAAAGGGGAAATTAGTAAATAGATTTATAATTACTCATATAGACACTAGGGGGGATGCTTAAATGATAGAAATAATAAATTTCAAAGAACAAGAAAAAAAGGCTAATGAGAATATAACAAAAATATTAAATCCTGTTCCTTTTTGGAAAAAGAAGTATTTAAAAGTTCAAGAGAATTTAATGAAAGAAATATTTAAAGATTAAATAAAAAAATGGAAGACACAGACATGATAGAGAAAATAAATAAACAAAACAAAGATATAATAGAGAAAATAAATAAACAAAATACAGACATGATAGAGAAAATAAATGAACAAAATACAGACATGATAGAGAAAATAAATGAACAAAATACAGACATGATAGAGAAAATAAAAGAACAAAATACAGACATGATAGAGAAAATAAAAGAACAAAATACAGACATGATAGAGAAAATAAATAAACAAAACAAAGATATAATAGAAAATGAACAAAACAAAGATATAACAGAGAAAATAAAAGAACAAAATACAGACATGATAGAGAAAATAAAAGAACAAAATACAGACATGATAGAGAAAATAAATAAACAAAACAAAGATATAATAGAGAAAATAAATGAACAAAATACAGACATGATAGAGAAAATAAAAAAACAAAATACAAACTTAATAAAAATTCTTTTATTAATATTGCTACTAGTATTCATAGTGGCTGGGTTTATCTTTATTAAATCCTATTGCGGAGGGTTAAATGAAATATAATACAGACATAAAAGAGAAAATAAAAGAACAAAATACAAACTTAATAAAAATTCTTTTATTAATATTGCTACTAGTATTCATAGTGGCTGGGTTTATTTCTTTTTTTTCAAATAAAACGAACTCAGAGTTGTTAAATTATTACAAAAATTTAAGTGAGAGATTATGTGATATGAACAATAAACAAACAGATATAATTAATGTTATAATTAATAATGAAAATTTAAGTTTAAATAAATTGCAAAAATTAGAATGTAAATCTTTATTAAATCCTATTGCGGATGGTTAAATGAAATATAAATATATCATAGACGGAAAGAAGGTTTTTGACCTTAAAGGAAACTTGCCTCACACTTTTCTTTAAACCCCTCTTTTTCCTTCTTTCCGTCTTTTAATATTATATAATTATATACTTTTATATGTTTTTTAGTTGCACAAAATAACTATTTTATGCAAAAAAAATAAATCTCTTCGTCGGTAAAGAAAAAAAAACATTGCACAAAAAAAGGGTTTTTTAAGGTTTTATTATTGTTCTAGCTCTTTCCAGATTAATTTGATGCTTTCTTCTGGGTTTATTTTTGTATAAATACCTGTCGTGTCTAATCTAGAATGACCTAGCAGAGATTGAACAATTGGCAGAGGTATTTTTAATATATTGGCTTGGTAATTTCCAAAGCCGTGTCTTAAACTATGAAAGTTTAACTTTCTACCGATTACTTTCTCACACAATTTAGAAAATTTATACTGAAGCGTTCTTCTTGGAATTTTTAGGGGTAATAAATCCAAGTGTTCTTTCTTTAAAGAAGGAGGCGCTATGGTTACTCTCCATTTATTGCCTTTGCTGTCTACTATTCTTATTTGATGTTTATCTAGATCAATATTTTCTTTTGTTAAAGGACAAATCTCACTGCCGTCATTTCTTTTATATCCTACTATTTCTGAAATTCTTAAACCAGCTCCAAAACCTAGAAGGATAGCAAGTTTAAGGCGTTTATCATTGGCAGTTTTATATAACTTATTAAATTGTTCTGGGGTAATATAATTAATAGGTCTTCTGAATTTGCGTTTCTTATTAGATTGTTCCTGCTCCATTTTATTGAATTTGCTGGGAATTTTCCTCTTGGCTTGAAACTACTTTAAAAGGCATAATCTTATTTTTTATTTTATTTGTAAATTCCTCCTTCTCTTGGTATTCTTTTATAGCATTATACACAGAGGCTTTTGTAATATTAAATCCTTTTGCTAATAGCTCTATATCTATATCTGGAATGTTTTTATAGAAATTATAAATCAATTGTTTTCTTACATCATTAAATTTTAATTGTTGTGGGGTTTCTATATTCTTTAAGTCTTCTAGTTTTAATCTTAAATACTCTTCTTTATCTACCATATAGTTTCCTGTAAATCTTCCTTTGAAGTTTGGAGTTACACAATTATAATCATAAAATTTTTTTCCTTGCAAATATAAAAGTTTCTTTCTTTCAAAGTTAAAAAACTTAAAAAAACCTCTCTCAAATTCACCATCAAAATAAACATCTATTAAAAAATTACTTCTTGATATAGCAAAAGAAGGTTTAAGTTGAAAAAAGTTCGGGGCTATCATTATAATAAATAAATTTAATTGACCGCTTTTTCTTAAAAAAAATCTTAATGCTTTTGAGATATAAGAGTAATAACTTTCATCTACTTCATCGTTTTCATCTAGAATAAGCGCAGAATATTTAGGAAGTGTTAAGGCTCTTTTTATTAAATCCTCTGTTTTAAATACAATATTATTACAAGAGAATGGTATTTCTCTTTTTATTATCTTTTCTACTTCATAAGAGTAATATTTTCCTATTTGTTGGGCTAATGTAGATTTTCCGGTTCTTACTTCGTAAGTAGAAGAACATATAATTCCGAAAAATTGTAAATCATTAACTATGTTTCTAGCTAAAATTTTTATATTTTCTGCAAGTTCTTCTTGCATATACAAACCATCACTACTCTGATATTGTAAAGTTCCTTTTGGGTATAGTTCAGTCATTACTTTCATTTTAACCTAAAACCGCTTTTCTTGGGTCTTTTTCCTTTTTATATATCATACTTCTTTCTTGCATTTCTTTCCTTAAAGCAGTGTCAAAAACCATATTTAAATAAAATAGTTTTCCGTATAGTTCAATTGGTTGCTTTTTTACAATATATTCTTTTTTTAATTCTTGTAATCTAAAAAACATCTCTTCAAAATATTTAAAATTCTTTTCATCTTCGGAAAGTATAAATCTTAATTCATTATAAAGCGCTCCTAATAAATCCGTCCATTTTATTAAATCATTTGTTGTTGTTGCCTTTGCGATTTCATCTAGAATTTTATCAATTCGCATAAGCATCTGTAAGCTCATATTAAAAACAGAGCTATCGTAATTATTATTATTCATCTTCTTTTTTCATACTTTTATATATTTTTTTATATTTAAATACTTTTCTTTTTTTATGCAAATAAGAAAAAATATTTAAAAAGAAAAGGCTTTTATTTGATATGGTTATATTAAAAACAAGCAAAGGAGAATATATTGATATTACAAAAGGGCAGAGTGTTTCTAGTGGCTATGCTTCTAAAAAATTAAATCCTTCTGGCTTGCCTTTGGGTTCTTCTTCATCATCTTCATCATCTTCCTCATCTTCATCTTCTTCCAAATCTTCTTCATCTTCTTCTAAATTATCTAAATCTTATTCTTCTGGTTCTTCCTCATCTTCATCTTCTTCTAACAACGAAATAAATGTTTCACAGCAAAAAACAGAACAACTAAAAAACGATAACTTAATATATTATAATGGAACTCCTGTCGGAAGCAGGATTAATACACAAAATCAAATAAAAGGAACAGAGGTTTTAACTAATGTAAATGTAAAAGAATTATTACAAAAAAGTGTGATAGCACAACAACAAGCTAAAAACGAAACTAATAAACAAAAAACAGAACAAAAAGCTTTTATAACAGCAAGTAAAGGCACACAATATGAAACAGCAAAATTGCCTTTAAAAACTATTTTTACATCTCCAAAAACATTTTTTAGTCAGGTAGGTTTTACAGACATCTCAAGAGAAACTTTTAAAGACATTGCAGAGAGAAGTAGGGGGCAGTATCCAAAAGGCACTATTGTAGATAAAAGAACATCGATGGGAATTGAATATGATGAAATGACAAAGAAGGAAAAACAAATATTTTTAGATATTTATTCAGGAATGCCTTTAAACTTAATTGGTAAATCAAAAGAAGAAAAAGCAGATTATTTACTGACAGAAGAATTTACTAAAAGTAAATTAAATGAAATTAATGTTAAATATGCGGAAAAATACGAAAAAGAAAAAGACGAAAACAAAAGAAAGAAAATAGAAGAAGAATACAATAAAGAAGTAAAAAGAGAGTTTGAAAGTTTTCTAAAAACAGATAAAGCTAAAAATATAATGGCCCGGGCTTCTTTTTCTAGCGAGTTTATAAAACCTTTTACTTATGGAGAAAAAGCCAAAGATATAGGTCTCGGGGCAGTTACAATTGGGGCAGGTTTCTTAAATCCTATTCAAAGAGTAGGCGTAGGGGCTTCTATTCTGTCAGTATCACAAGCAACAGGAAAGGAAAAAGAAGGAGAAGAAGTATTAAAGGCTTTTGTTTTAGGTTCTATATCAAAGGCTCCAAAAATTAATATAAAAGAACCAAAGGTTATAATAAGTAAAAATATAGAAAAAGGGGTAATTGATACCGAAAAAGGTTTATTGTTTTCTTCTGGCAAGGTAGAAGGGAAGATTATCTCTCCGGTAGAGAATAAAGAAATAAGTAATTTCCAAGGCTTCACACGTTCTTTTGGGATAACTGAAGAAGATAAAATTAAAGGAATAAGCACAGGTATTTTTAGGGAAAAAGGAAGTAAAAAAGCAAGTGTTATTTTTTCAGCAGGAGAGAGTAGAACAACAAAACAAGCAGAACAAATGTCAGAAGGCGTTTCAAAAGGGAAAGTTTTTAATGTTGCAGAGGTTGATTTTAATAAGAAAATTGTTAAAGCGACTTCAAAAAAAGAAGAGGAATTTTTAACAAATTGGAAATCTCAAATAAGCGAAACAGACAATTTTATAAAAACAAAGTCTCTTTTTCTTACAGACTTATACGATAAAAAAACACAAGGTTATAATAAAGTGTTATTGGGAAAAACAGAAGGGGTTTTTATGAAAATAAATACACAGAAAAATAAAGGAGATGGCGCATTAATTTCTACAATTGGCAAGTTAGAAGATAGAACAACAAAGGGAAATGTAGGTAAGATTACAGAAGGCAAACTTGCTTTTAAAGAAGAAACAAAGCTAAATATGGTAGGAAATAAGAAGAATAATTTATTTTCTCTTCAAAGAGAAACAACAGAAAAATTTATAAAAAATATAAAGAATGAAAATAAAATGCTTACAATTCAAGGGGCAAAACAAAGTGTAAAATCTTCTTCTATTCTCGCATCTTCTTTATCTTCTTTAACTAGTTCAGAAAAAATAAAAGATAAAGTTTTATTTAATTCTAATCTTTCTCTTTCTCAAATAGAAAAAACAAATCAAAGACAGAATATTTTTCCTTTAAATAAAACTAACCTTCTCACAAAGCAAAAAACAAAAATGCCTCTTTCAATTAAATCTTCTTCTGATTTTCCTTTTAGAGGCGAGACAGGGGCATTTTTTTCTTTTCCTTCGTTGCCTTTTAAAGACTTATTTAAAGGAAATAAAAACAATGTTAATACAAAAAATACTTTCGCTTATTCAAGAAAACCGGCATACACTCCTGATTTATATAGTGTCTTTTCAAATATTAGAACAAAGAAAAAACCATCTTCTTTTGATATAACAGGAGGGTTTAAAATAAGACCTCTTGTTTCTATTTCTAATAGAAAGATTTAA
>JAWAAV010000035.1:0-5769 GCA_038884935.1 Candidatus Pacearchaeota archaeon | reverse complement strand
GTATATCAAGCACTGCCTTATGTAGGAAGAGTAATTCAAGCATTGATAGTTTTATTTGCACCTGCTACAATTGTTGTGGCTTTAAAAGTCGTTTTTAGTGAAGCAAGAGATTAATAATTTTTTATTTTTAATGTTTTTATTTGTAGATTGAATTAGATTCAAGAATAGATTTTACATCGTCTAAATAATTTTAATGTATTAATAAGTGATAGCTTCTAAAAATAATAATTAAAAAATTTAAAAATATAAAAAGAGTTGCATAAATTCCTTCTAAAAATTTGGTTATCTTAATTTTTAATTTAAGGATTTGTAAAACTTTTGTCGTCTTAGAAATAAAACATTCAATGTGATTAAACTGTCTTATTAGTTAAAGAAATTTTCTACTGAATTTAATCTCTGCTTTCTTTAGTTCTATTCTTGAAATTTTATTCTATTAATTGCCCCTTATAAACCATAAGACTCGCTTTACCTTTTTTAATTTGCCAAGGCCATATAACTGCTACGACTATTCTTCCATTATCTAATTTTTTAATAAACAATGGCTGGTCTTTTTCTCTTACATGTTGGTAAGGATGGTAGTTTTCCCATTGCTTCAAAGTCTTAACAAGCCATTCAGGAGTCTCTTGCCCACTATCCGCTATACACTTTCCAAATTTTTCTTCTAATATTTTTTTTGCCTCTTCTATACTCGGTTGCCCCTCTCCGCCAATTACTCCACAACCAACCCAGATATTTGGATTTTCTGTTACTTCATTAGTCAAATTAAACTTCTCTATTTGTTCTTTCAAAATTTGTTCCATACTTTAAAAAATTAAAAAGAATATTTAAAGATGTGTTGCATTTTTTACTACAACATTTAGTTTTATTCTCCAATAATTTTTATTAGAATTTTTTTATTTCTTTGACCATCGAATTCTCCGTAGAATATTTGTTCCCATCTTCCAAAATCAAGTTTGCCATTTGTAATAGCAATTACAACATCTCTTCCCATAATAGTTCTCCATAAATGTGAAAACCCATTATCCTCTCCTGTCTCATTATGAAAATATTTTTTGTTTTTGGGAGCGAGTTTTTCAAGCCATTCTTGAAAATCTTTTATCAAACCTTGCTCATCGTCGTTAATAAAAACACTTGAAGTTATATGCATGGGGTTAACGAGGCAAAATCCTTCTTTAATTCCACTTTCTTTTACAATTTTTTCAACATCAAGGGTTATATTAACAAACTCTATTCTATTTTTAGTGTTTATTTCTATATACCTTGTAAAAGATTTCATTTTAAATAAGATTATTTTTATTACCTGTATTCTCTTTTTTTTAATTTGTAACGAAACTTTAAAAATACTTTCTTCTTTTAAAAAATAAGCGCGGGTGGCACAACGGCACTGCGTCCGCCTGCAGAGCGGATTTGTGGGGGTTCGACTCCCTCCCCGCGCTTATTATGGTTTTTAATCTTCAAAGATAGAAAGGACAATTGAATAATTTTTATTCATAATTCTTAACATAAAAATTCTGTTTATATTCAACAAATAATTATCTCAGTTTAATTTTTATAAAAAATAATAAATAAATTTAGGATTGGGTTTATTTTAATTGTTCAATAAAATATTGACAAACTCCGTAACTTTTTTCTCAATCTCGTCAATAATTTCTTTTATACTTTTAATATCGCAAGCATCACAATCTTTTATATTCCATTTTATAATTTTTCCTTTAAAATCTGAAAAAAATTCTGGCTCAAGATTGTTCGCAACAATAACAATTACATCAAATTCTTTTACAAGATTTTTTGTAAGTTGCCTTGGCGCTCCTTTGATATCATAACCTTTTTCTTTCATTATTTTTATAACATTTTCCTCGATGTAAGGTCGTGAAATATCCATCAAAAGTCCTGCGCTTTCCGCCCAGTTTTCCGGATTTTTATTTAGCTTGTTAAAAATACATTCTGCAACTTTGCTTCTAAATCTATTATGTTTGCATACAAACAAAATCTTCATACATAAACAGAAAAAAGAATCTATTTAAATTTTTTAATTTTGAAAACCTTTAGATAATTTTATAAGTTAATTTTGCTGAATTTTCTTAAGCTCCTGTAGCTCAGTCTGGATAGAGCACCAGCCTTCTAAGTTGGGGGTCGCAGGTTCAAATCCTGCCAGGAGCGCTTGTTTTTAATTTATCAAAAAATTTGTGTTTTTACTATAGCGAGCCAGTAATTTATTTAAATTTTTTGAAGAGAAAAAAATTTAATATTTCTTTCAAATATTGATATCCGAATTTAGTAATTTAGAATTGTTTTTCTATTAGTTAGATAAAAAGATTTGTAGAAATAAAAGTAATATATTTAAAATTTTGTTTTTTATATTAAGTTATAAGTTTAATTTCTAAACTTTTTTTATATTTTAATAGTTTATATATTAAAAGAATAAAAAATACTTATTAAGAATTTTGATTTCGTCGGTATTTTCCTTCTCTTTACACACATAATAAGTAAAATTACAAAAATAGTAACATTTATAAGTATTAATACACACATAATAAGTAATGAAAACAGCAGACATAGCCAAGCTTACACTCGAAGAGCTAAAAAAAAGAGTAGAATTCTGCGAAAAAGAAAAACAAAAGCTTATTAATTATCTTCAAGACCTAAAAGACAAATTTCTTGAAAAAAAACTTACTTACGAGGAATACGAAAAAATATACAACTCTCCTTACGAAGGCAAGAATATCCAGGAATGGTTTGATTATTACGAAAATTATGTTAAAGACTGCAAGGAACGGATAAAAGTTTTAGAAAGAAAAATCCTTTCAAAGAAGGTTTTTTCTGTTTTTGTTTGGTCTGCTGTTTTCATATCCGTTTTCCTTGCTTTCTTTTACGCAAGCCCGACTTTAATTGGATTAGTGATACAAACACAAACTCAGGAATTTTATCAACAAATAAATCAAAACTTCATAGAATCAACAGATTATCAAATTAAACTCGAGAATCCTGGCAAAATTATATCATTAAAAATTTCTGGATCTATTGAAGGCGGAGAAAATAGTAAGGTGAAAGTATATCTTGATGAACTTCTTGTGATAGATAGTGACAAGCTTTACGAAAAGCAGCCAGAAAAACAAACAAAAGAAAAGAAAAAAGGTATAGGGATAACTGGCATGGCAATAGGAGAAAAAAAATCCTCGTTAGTGTCAATTCCAGAAACAGAACAGCCTCAAACTTCAACAGAAAAGCAACCAAGTCAAAAAGAGCCTATTTCCGAAGAGCAGCAAGAAATTTCTAAAGAGGAGCAAACATCAAATGAGCAAGAATTAGTTGAAGAATCCTCAGAAGAATCGGAAAAACAGCCAAACCAAGAAGAGCCTGTTTCAGAAACGCAAGCCGAACAAGAAAGAGAAGACTTGCAAGAAATTAAAAAAATAGTAAAAGAATTCTCTTTTATCTGCGAAGAAACTTGCGACTTAAAAGAGCAAGGATTTGAAAGAGACTTTATTACACTAAGGATAGAAATTGAAAACGCGGAGTTTTTCCTTGAAAGTATAAAATATGAAATTCTAAAAGAAGAGATTAGCGAAGAGAACATAACCAAGCAAAACGAAACAATCGAAGCTGAAGGAAATGCAACCTTTTCTCTAATACAGCATCAAGCAAAAATAAATGAGCCTGTAAAATGGACAAAAGAAATTAAATTTCAAAATAAAACAGAAAGTCCAAAATTCGAACTTCCAGAACAAGCAAGCAATATAAGTGTTTTCAAAATAATAAGCGAAGAAAAAACAAAACTTGATGATGAAAAAATAATAACCGAAGAAAAAATAAAGAAAGATAAAGAAAAATTCGTTAAATTTTCAAGCCTCACTGAAGAGAAAAAAGAAAAGAAAACACAAAAAGTTATAATTGATGAAGAAATACAAGAAGCTGAAATAGAATACTTTACTCCTGCTCCAACAGCAACAGAAGAAAATTTGACAAACGGCAAAAGAATTGTTGTTTCTGGTCCAGAAGATTTAGAATATAAAGATGTTCTTGCCTACACAAAAATTCCTGAAATACTAAATGTTGGCGAAGAATCGAGAATTAAAATTTTTTGGAAAGAAGAATCAAGTTTTGTTAATTTTAATGCACGAGATACAGATAATAATGGCAAAATCGATTATATTGAGTGGGTTGTTCCACACTTAAGCAATCAAACATTTGAAATTATTATTATAACCAAAGCCGAACATTTAGATGAAAATAGGAATTTCATAGAAGAGGTTTACGAAAAAGTCAAAACCCGTGATAACAATTACACAGAAATCCCTGCAAATCATTATCTTCGTGTAACATTCCAACAAAATCTAACAAAAGAAAAAGATATCACAATTTATGCAAAATCGCAAAACAACGCAAAAATAGAGGTTTATGAAAAAAATTCTGATATAAAAATTGCTGATTTCGGCTTTATTAGCGAAGATAAAGAATACAAAATTTATTTGACAAATCTATCAAGTAAAAGCCAAGATGTTTTTGATCTTAAAGTTGTTAATGGAAATGTAGAATTTGACTATGTTGTGGATCCAAGCCCTCATGCGGTTATAAAAAGAGTGCAGAAAGGCTCAGCAAGCATTTCAGGTACAGGCGTAAGCATAGATGTTCCAATATCTTCAATTAATACATCAAGTTCTTTCCTTGTATTCTCTTACAATGTCAATGACGCAGACCCTTCCGATTTTTTAGTGAGAGGCAGTATTACAAACTCCACAAACATTTATTTTGAAAGAGTTCAACTAAGCGGAACAACAGTAAATATAGAGTGGTATGTTGCTGAGTTTGAGTCTGGAGTTGTTGTTCAAAGCGGAACAAATGCAATGGCAACAACAACAGTCAACCAGCCAATCAATGCAGTTAATACAGACAAATCTTTTCCTTTGATTAGCTTTAAAAACTCTGGTTCAACTTTTGGAAATGATGATGCAGTAAGAGCTAAGCTTACAAATTCGACTAATTTAGAGCTTTATTCTCCATCAGCTCTTACAGACACTCTTGTCTGGCAAGTTATACAATACAACGATGCTATTATTCAAAACGGAAGCTTTGACTTGACAACGGCAACAAATGATGTAACAATAAATTCTGTAAACTTAAGCAAAGCATTTGTTCTTGCAACCTGGTCCCAGTCAGGAAATGCTTACCCAAGTACTGGAAGCTTGCTTGTTAATTTCACAAACTCAACAAGTTTGCATTTTGAAAGATACGCAACAGGTATAACATTAAATGTCGGTTGGTATGTTGTTGAATTTACAGGAAATGAAAGAGTTCAAAGTGGAATGGCAAGTTTTGATTCTGAAGTTGGAGAAGTGAACGTAACTTTGCCGAACATAATAAATATTTCTAAATCAATTGCTTTTTTGTCAGGAAATCAAAAAGGTGGAAAAAGCAATTATGCAGCTGCTGATAATATGGGGTATGCCTGGTTTACAGCAAATCTTACAAACACAAACACTCTAACACTAAGAAGAGCAATAACTGGAAATGTTGCAGAAGTACAATGGTTTGTTGTTGAATTTGGAACTGATAATGTTTCGCAGGTTTCCCTTTCGTATCCTCAAGACAATTACATAAACTCAGAAAGCCAGTTTGTCAATCTTACTTTCAATGCAACTGTTACTGATGATTTTGCCATTGTCAACTGCTCATTATGGCACAATGCTACAGGAACCTGGCATTTGAATCAAACACAAATCGTAACAGGAAAGAGCAATATAACAAGCTTTAACTTAACCGGCTTGACAA
>JAWAAV010000034.1:0-5865 GCA_038884935.1 Candidatus Pacearchaeota archaeon | reverse complement strand
TTTATAATATCTATTAATATTTTATAATATCTATTAATAATATATATTTACAGATCAAAATATAATACAGCAAAAAGATTAATTTTGGCAAATTTAAAGAAAAGAAATTTTTAATTTATTTTCAAAATCATTAACTATAAAAACAAGGTTTTCTTTTTAAAGGTATGGGACAAGAGAGTAAAAAAATTAAAAGATTCAGAGAGTTTTTGACATCTTCTGGAAAGATTGTGCTTTGTGGGAAAAATGCAGAAAACAATGAAGAACTTATAAAGCAAGTAGGAAAAGACGAAATTGTTTTACACACAAAAGCAAGCGGAAGTCCGTTTTGCAATATCAAAGAGAATTACAAAAAAATTACAAAAAAAGATATTTATGAAGCAGGAGTTTTTTGCAGTGTATATAGTCAGGATTGGAAACACAACCATAAAGATGTCGAAATGCATATTTTTTTAGGTAAAGATTTATATAAAGAAGAAGGAATGAAAACCGGGACATTCGGAGTAAAAAAATACGAGAAAATTATTATTAAAAAACAAGATATAGAAAATTTTGAAAATGAGATAAAGGGAAAGAAAGAAAAATGAAAAAAGGTATTGCAACTTTTCAAATAGGAAAAGCAGGATTTAATCAAAGTTTTTTAGAGACATTAAAAAATGCTTTTAAAGATAGAGAGAATGTTAAAGTAGTTTTATTAAAGTCTACACACCATACTAAAGAAAAGACAAAAGAGATTGCTGAAAAAATTGTAGTAGGATTGGGAAAAAATTATACATATAAAATTATAGGTTTTACTATAAACTTAAAAAAATGGAGAAAAGCCACTTAATACTTTAAGAATTCTTTCTTATTTTTAGCCTAAACAACTTATCAGCATTTTTCCAAAAAACTTTTTCCTTATTTTCTTTTGAAATTTTTAAAGAATTAATCAATTCTACATGTTTTTTTATATTACACATTGCATAATCCGTACCAAATAAGATACTTTCAGAATTGTCTTTAATAGATTGCTCCAAAACTTTTTTTATTTTGTCTAAACCTGTTTTCTTTATAATTTCATCGTCTGCAAGGGCAGAAGTATCAAAATAAATGTTTTTGAAACCTCTTGTGATTTTGTAGCAATATTCTACTTCAGGCCAATAATAATGCGCAATTATAATTTTCAAGTTAGGAAATTTTTTGGCAATTTTGATAATATATTTTGGATTATTATATTTTGCAACTTCGTGACGATTCGAATTCCATCCGGTATGAATAACGATAGGATAGTTATATTTGATACAAAGTTTGTAAACCGACATTAACCTTTTATCTGTTGGATAAACTGGATCGTGTCCTGGGAAAATCTTTATTCCTTTGATTTTTTCTTCTTGAAGTAAAGAGTCTAATTTATTTATCCATTCCTTTCCATTGGTTCTAATATCTATAGTTCCTAATAAAAAAAGTTTTTTCTCATTTTCTATTAATTTTAAAGAAACATCCAAATCACCAATTTTTGAACCATGGAGATTGTCCGGAATTAGGATTGCATAATCAATTTTATTTTTCTTCAAATCAGAAAGGAGTTTCTGTTTAGATTCTTCAAAAGTAGAACCTCTTTTGACGACTGGTAGATGAATATGTGCATCAACTATCATAAATTTAGGTTTAGAGAAGGTTGTTTATTAATTTATTGAAATTGCCTTACATTTTTGAAAGGCTGATTGTCAGAAGACAGCTGAATTCTGAATTACGCCTATCTAAATCTTTATAAACCTATTTTTCTGTAAGAATTTAGGCTTTAACAGCCAATGGCTGTTCTAATGCTGCAAAGCATGGCCTATTAAAAATAAAAATTAGATTAATAAAATGGGAGTTTATGATACTGAACCTCAAAAGTATATAGCAAAGTTAGCAGAAGAACTTGAAAAAATGCCGGAATTTAAAATGCCGGAATGGGCAGCTTTTGTAAAGACTTCTTGCGCAAGAGCAAGACCTCCTCTTGATAATAAATTTTGGTATAAGAGAGCAGCGAGTATATTAAGACAAATATATTTAAGAGGTGTTGTAGGAGTTAATAGACTTAGAACAAGATATGGTGGAAGAAAAAAAAGAGGAGTGAAGCCAGAAAGATTCAGAAAAGCAGGAGGGAAAATAATTAGAGCCATATTGCAACAAGCAGAAAAAGCAGGACTTGTCGAAAAAGTAAAAGGAAAAAAAGCTGGAAGACAAATTACAAAAAAAGGAAAAGAATTATTAAACTCTATAAACGGATGATTAAAATGACTAAGTGTTATCAAAAAAAAGTTAAACTCGCAAAACTTAACAGAAGAACCAAATGGGCACCTTTTTGGATAGTACTCAGAAAATTTGGTATTGGAAAAAAAATACATTCAAGTAGACTCACAAAAGAGAGAAGAAATTGGCGCGGGACTAAACTAAAAATAAAACCAAGAAGAGTGCATAAGAAGTTTATAGGATAAAAATGACAGAAGAAAAAGAAAATAAAATAGTTTTGGAAAGAGAATATGTTGTTCCACTTAGAAAAAGGTGGAGAAATACTCAAAAGTATAGAAGAGTGCCAAAGGCAATAAAAGCATTAAAGCAGTTTATAGCAAGGCATATGAAAGTTGAGGAGAGAGATATTAATAAGGTTTTGGTTGATAAATTGCTTAATGAAGAGATTTGGCATAGAAGTATAAGGAAGCCTCCTACAAGAATAAAAGTAAAGGCAAAGAAATATTCTGATGGGATTGTAAGAGTTGAACTTGCCGAGATTCCTCAAGTCCTAAAGTGGAAAGCAGAAAGAGAGAAAAGAAAGAAAGAGGAAGCATTAAAGATAAAAGAGAAAAAAGAAGAAAAGCCTGAGGAGAAAAAACCAGAGGAAAAGAAGGTAGAAGAAAAAAAGAAAGAAGCAGAAGAGAAAGAAAAGGCAACTATCGAAGCAGGATTAAAAGTTGCGAAAGAAGAAGCAAAACATAAGAAACACGAAGTTGTAGAAAAGAAAGGAATAAAAAAACCATTAAAAAGAGTCGCGTTGAAGAAATAAATCGGCAATAAAAGGTAATAAAAAATAAAAAACTCATTGATTACTAAACGTTAATGTAATTGAATTTAAATTTTGAATACTTTACATTCTAAATTAAAAATTTTAAATATTTTTGAGGTTGAAAAAATCCTTAAATAAAAACTATGTTTAAAAGTATTTAAACTTAAAAATTTTTTATATTAGAGATGGAAATTAATCTTGAAAAAATTAAACAAAATAAAACAATAAAAGAGCTTCTTGAATTTTCAATTATTAACTTAGATAAGCCTCGTGGGCCAACAAGCTTCCAGGCAGCAGAACTTGCGGGAAAAATGGTCGGGGCAAAAAAATTCTCACATTTTGGAACACTTGATCCTCTTGTTAGCGGAGTTTTGCCAATTGCATTAAACCGAGCTTGCAGACTTACAACATGGTTTATGAAAAAAGATAAAACTTATGTTGGAATAATGAAAATTCACAAAGATATTTCTGAAGAAAAACTCAAGGAAGAAATGAAAAAATTTGTTGGAAAAATTTTACAAAAGCCGCCTGTGAAATCTAGAGTAAAAAGAGAAGAAAGAGAAAGACAAATATATAGATTTGATATTTTAGAAAGAGAAGGAAGAGATGTTTTATTTAAAGCAGAAGTAGAGGCAGGAACTTATATAAGAAAACTGATTTCAGATTTGGGAGAAAAGATAGGTGGAGCACATATGATTGAATTAAGAAGGATAAAAGCAGGAATTTTCTCTGAAAATGACAAAGAGTTTGTAACATTATACGAACTTGAAAAAGCAATTGAAGATTTTAAACAAGGCAATGAAGAAAAACTAAAAGAAATATTAATTCCTGGAGAGATTGTAAGCAGAATTATGCCTGTTGTTTTTGTAAAAAAAGAGTATTCGAAAAAACTTTATCATGGCTCGCCTTTGATGAAAGATTTTTTGGCAGAGAAAACAGAAGCGAAAGAAGGAAATGTCGCTGTTTTTTTTGAAGATAAGTTTATTGGAGTTTATTCCTTAAGCAAGGAAAAAGGTATTTTTGCGAGGCCAGATTTTGTTTTAAATTAGTAGACAGACTAAGAAAAAGTTTAAAAATGCTTGATAAAATAAGTTAGAATGTCAGAAGAAGAATGTGAAGGTTTTTTAAAAAGTGAAGAATTTATTAGGACAGACAACGGCTTACAAGCAAGGTTTTCTTATCACCCAACATTAAAGCATTCTGAAAGATTCGCAGATTTAACTGGAGATAAAAACCAGATTCATAGAGAATTGTATGATGGCGAAACAGTAGTCCCTGCTTTTTTACAAAATGTTATGGCTATACTTGCGTCAAAAAGAGCGATGTCAGAATATGGGATAAATCCTTCAGATTTTCCAATATCTTCGAACAAAATAAGTTTAGACAATTTTGTTATAAGCGGGTTAGAGTATATCTTGCTATTGACATTAAAAGAAAAACCTTTAGGAATAGATGTAGAGATTACAGATCTTAAAGGAAAAAAAGTGTTTGGAATGAATAGAGGTTTTGAAGAAGTTAGAACCCTTGAAGATTATCAGGGTGTTATTCACTCAGAGTCGTTTGAAATTGATGGTCAAACCCTTTCTGAATTTAGTAGGATTATTGGAGCAGTTAGTTCTGAAAGCAATTTATATGTTATAGCCTCTTCGTCATCGGTAATTTATAGGGCTTATGATGCTGGGAAGTTGCCTAAAATAGAAAAAGGTATTGTTCCAATATACAGCGGACAAGAAGTTTATCTCAATTCAACTAAAAGTATTCATGGGGTAGTAGATGTCTTATTAAGCCTCTCCGAACTTCCAAAAGGATTGTTAAAAAGAGGAGATAAACTCAAAACCATGATTAGCACTTGGTATAAAGGAAATCTTGTCAATAGGATTGCATCAGAGGTTACATTCCAAAATGAAAAACTACCTGAATTAGCAGTAAAAAGAGGGTTAAGGGATAAAAAGAAATAAATCTAATTTTTAACACTTAACATAATCTTTAAAACTATATATCTTTAACATAACTATATGAGAGAGTTTTTATTTTTTTCAAGGACAGCAAGAACAAGCGGAAATTTTAGAGATTTGATGGAAGCTGGCAGAATGGATATTGCTTGCCATGTTGTCATAAATTCTTTTTTTATTTCTAACAAAATGCGTGATGATGTTAAATTGCATTTAGTATTTTACGGACCGCCAACGCCTCCAAGGCATTTAGAGATGTTTCCAGGTAAAATTATTCCGGAAACAGGCAAACAAGCAGGCAAGCAACAGCTAGACATAAGTAAAAAGGATGTTGCGAATGTTATAAGAAAAATGCTTTTCAAATATCGTGAAGGGAAAAAAACAGAAGTCTGGAATGGCTTTGAAATAGAAAAGAAAAACTTAACAGAGGTTGTTGAACAATTAAAGAAAGAAGGTAAAACAATTTATTTGCTTGACCCTAATGGAGAAGAAATTGAAAAAGTTAAAATTGAAAAAAATTCAGTGTTTATTTTAGGGGATCATAAAGGGATTCCTGTTAAAGAATTAAAAAGATTAAAAGAAATGTGCGTGCCAGTTAGTCTTGGTAAGGTAGTATATTTTGCAAGTCAAGCAGTCACTATCGTGAACTATGAATTAGACAAGAGAGGCATTTAGTATTTTTATGAGTTTGGTTTGTACTTCTGCGGCAAATAATTTCTATATGTCCTTGGCCGTCTTTTTCCCAAAGCTTTTGGCGGAACAACACTTTCGTTAATTCTTCTATCGGTTTTTGCATAAAGAATTTGTATTATTTTCGTTCTAATATTTAGGTAAACTTCTTCTGCTTCTCTTAAAAAATAACTAAACCATTTTGCCCACCTATAATCT
>JAWAAV010000033.1:0-5931 GCA_038884935.1 Candidatus Pacearchaeota archaeon | reverse complement strand
AAGGCGAAGCTTGGAAAGCGTTTATGGAAGGCAGAACATTATATAATGCAGACAAACCAATGAACACTTCTGGTGGCAGGCATGGAAAAGGCCATGCTTTCGGAGCAAGCCCTGGAGCAGAAACTTATGAAATAGTAAAACAAATGAGAGGAGAAGCTGAAAAAAGACAATGCAAAAAAGACATTAAGCTTGCAGCTCAACACAATCATGGTTATGGAATGCAAACTTCAGTAACTGTATTAAAAAGAAGGTAAGTAAAAAATAAACAGAATATTCAAACAAATCATAATAAAAACAAGAAAAAACAAAATGGTAGAACAAGTCGCAAAAAAATTTTATGAAGCCTTGAAAGAAGGCAAGATTTATGGAGTTGTTTGTAAAAAATGTAAAAAATGGAGCTTTCCTCCAGTAACAGCGTGTAGAGAGTGTGGAAGTCATAATGTTGAATGGAAAACAATTAGCGGAGAGGGAACAGTATATTTTTATTCTACAAGTCTCTTGCCCCCAAAAAAATTTGCAAAATACTCGCCTTATGCTTATGGAGATGTTGTTTTAAAAGAGGGTCCTTCCTTCTTTACAATGGTAGAAGGTCTTGATGCATCTACTCCTGAAAAGATAAAAGCAGGAAATGAAAAGCTTCCTGTAAAGGTTAAAGCAAAAGTTGCAGAAAAAGCAGGAATGAATGTAGTAATATTTGAGCTTGCTAAATAAATTTGAATATATGAGAGTTGCTTAATATTCTATTTTTAATTTAAAGAAAGATAAACTTGAATGCTTTAAAAATGAAAAGAAAAGATATAGAAAAAAAATTTTATGAAATTGTTGCAGACATTTTCAAGAGAAATCCAGAAGAAATAAAAGATTCCACAGATTTTGTTTCTGACTTAAACGCAAAATCTGTCGATATAATGGCGTTAATAGCAGCAACCGAGTCTGCATTCGGCATAAAGACAGAAAGAGACCAAACTGCCAAGAATAAAAATGTTAAACAGGCCATAGACTACATAGAAAAAAAACTCAAGGAAAAAGCCAAATAAAACTTAAATTATCTACCTAAGATTTCTTAAAAAATTGCTTTGTTTCTCTGTATTTAGATTATTTTACATTAATTCCTTCTATCTTCTCAACTCGCAATCGCAAAACCAATAGCACTATCTTTGCTGAATGAAAGGCTAACCTCAATCTTCTTATCGCCAACAAGTTCTTTTATTTTTCCTAAAAGCCGAACATAAGGTTTTCCTTTTTTTTCTCGGAGTATTTCTATCTCTTGTGGCTCAAAATATTCTATTCCTAATGCCTTAAAAACCGCTTCTTTTCCAGCAAATGTAGTGGCAAGATGTTCTGCTTTTCTTTTTCCAGAATCTTTTGTATTTGCGTACCTAATTTCCCGTTGTGTGAATGTTTTAAAAAGAAAATCTTCTCTTTCTAAATAATTTTTTATTTTTTTAATTTCTACAATATCTGTCCCTACACTTACCATTTTTCTTCTAAGATTTTTTTAGTTTCTAAAGCAATCATTTTTTCTTCATTAGTAGGAATTACCAAAACTGTTACTTTTGAATCTGGTGCTGTAATTATACCTTCTTTCTCAATCATTTCTCTATTTTTTTCTTCATCAATTTTTATTCCTAAACATTCTATATCGCAAACACATGAGCGTATTTCAGGATTATTTTCTCCAATTCCTGCTGTAAAAACAATTGCGTCTACATTTCCTAAAGCCGCTGCATAAGCTCCAATATATTTTTTAATTCTATAACAGAAAATATCAAACGCAAGTTTACATTTTCTATCTCCTTTTTTATAACTCTCTACCACTAGCCTAAAATCTTTTCCTTTTCCTGTTAAGCCAAGCAGCCCGCTTTTCTTATTAATCAAATCGTCTATTTCTTGCGGCTTCATTTTCATCTTTTTAGCAATATGAATAATAATTCCTGCATCAATATCCCCTGTCCTTGTTCCCATCACCAAACCTTCTACCGGGGTGAAACCCATACTTGTATCTATTACTTTACCTTTTTGCACAGCAGCCATGCTACATCCTGCTCCAAGATGACAGGTTATAATGTTTAGGTCTTCAAATTTTTTTCCAAGAATTTCAGCCGCCCTTTGTGAAATATATTTGTGAGATGTTCCATGAAATCCATATCTTCTTATCCCGTATTTAGAATAAAATTTATAAGGCAAAGCATACACGAACGCTTTCTCAGGCATTGTTTGGTGGAAAGCAGTATCAAACACTGCAACATGCTTTACATTAGGAAGGATTTTCTGCATCTCTATGATTCCTCTAAGGTTCGGAGGGTTGTGTAAAGGCGCAAGCGGCGAAAACTTCTTAATGATTCTAAGAACTTTCTTATCAATTATACATGATTTTAAAAGCATTCCTCCGTGTACTACTCTATGCCCTACTGCATCTATCTCGTTAAGCGAGTTTATCTTGCCACTAGAAAGAATTTGTTTAACCATCAAATCTATCCCTTCTTTGTAATTCTTAATCTTGCTTCCTTTCTCGCCTATTTTTTCGATTAATCCATTTACTAACAAATTTCCATCTTCAAAAAGTGCATACTTTATCGAACTACTTCCGCAGTTTAGTGTAAGTATTTTTATCATTTTTTCCATTCATCCTTAAGCAACCCATAAATGTTTTGATTATGAATTTTTCCATCAGCTTTTGAACGAATATTTTTTCTTCTCATACCTTCGTACTTAAAACCGAGTTTTTTAATCAGACAATTTGATGCTTGATTAGCAGAAAAAGCAGAAATATTTATTCTTCTAAGTTTTAAATTCCTAAATGCAAAATCTAAAACCTTTTTTGCAGCTTCATACATTATCCCTTGTCTCCAGTAATTCTGTCCGAGCCAATAACCCATTTCAGCGGTTCCTTGGAATTTATCGATTTTATGTAAACCTATTGCCCCTATAAATTTTCTTTCTGATTTTAATTCAATAGCAAATGTATAATCGTTTCTTAATTTTTCCTTAGTTTTTTTAGAACATTTCTTTATCCACCCTCTCGCATCTTTTAATTTATAAGGATATGGTAAAGTCGCTAGATTTTTAGATACTTCTAAATTATTTGCATTTCTAACTATATCTTTTGCATCACTAGCCTTTAATTCTCTTAATAAAATTCTTTTTGTTTCTAGTTTTTTAGGGATTTTCATTTTTCCTCCCAGTTATCTGCCCAAACAGCCACTATTGAAATTACTCCGATAATATCTTCAACATTTGCCCCTCTCGACAAATCACTAACCGGCCTGTTAAAACCTTGCAGTATAGGACCGTATGCATTTGCTTTTGCGAGTATTTGTGTTAATTTATAAGCAATATTTCCTGCATCTAAATCAGGAAATATAAGAATATTTGCTCTTCCTGCAACTTTTCCAATGTTTCCTGCTATTTTTTTCCTCGCAGTCTCAAGAACTAAAGCAGAATCCGCCTGCAACTCTCCATCAATTTCAAAGTTAAGCTTCATTTTCTTTGCCTTTTTCCTTGCAATTTCTGTTGCTTTTATTACTTTACAAACATCATGATGTTCTGCACTTCCTTTTGTCGAGAATGAAAGCATTGCAACTCTTGGTTTCCACCCTAAAAGTTTTTTTGCGGATTGTGCAGACATTATAGCTATATCCGCAAGTTCTTCCGGAGTAGGATTGGGGTTAACAGAAGCATCTGCGTACATTAAAGTTCCGTTCTCTCCTCCTTCGTAATTAGGGATTGACATTAAAAAAAAGCTTGAAGGCACAACAATATTCTTTTGTAATCCAATAATATTTTTGCATACTGCGATTACATCTCCAGATGTATGTATTGCGCCTGCTACCATTCCGTCTACATCTTTTAATAAAACAGCTAATGCAGAAAAGAATAGAGGTTGTTGAACAATTAATTCAGCAGTTTTTTCCGGAGTCCCGGTTTTTTTGGCATAAGCAGAAACATATCTTTTAAAATTTTTTGATATCAAGGGTTCTATAATTTCAATCCCTTCTAAATTAAGGTCAAGTGCGCTTGCTTTATTTTTTATCTCTTTTTCCTTTCCAACAAGAACTCCTTTGATAATATTATTTTTTGTTGCTTCTATAACTGCTTTCAAAATTCTTTCGTCTGTTGCTTCAGGAAAAATTATTTTTTTTTGCAAGCCCTTTGATTTTTCTTTTATTTTATCAATTAATCTCATCTTCGCCTCTTTTCAAATTAAAAGAATATAAGCGAATTTATAAGTTTTGTCTTTAAAGTATAGAAATAAAAAGCCTCGACCGGGAATTGAACCCGGGACCTCATCCTTTTTGTTTAACTACCAAGGATGCGCTCTACCTGCTGAGCCATCGAGGCATATACACATTTTATTAAGTATTACAAATATTTATAAATTCTTTTAATTAAGAAATAAAATGGCATCAAATTTAAAAAAATTAAAAAACGAATACGCAAAACTTGCGAAAAAATATTCTTTGCCTAAATTTGAAGATTTAAATAAAAAATTTGAAATTGAAAGAGCTGCAGAAAGAGAAACAGAAATGCTTTTAAGAGAAATAAGGAGAGTAATGGTAGACAAAGCATCTAATTACTTTAAGTTTATTGAGCTTTTTATAAATCCTCAAACAGCTCCATTATTTTTTCTTGCAGTTATTAAAAGAGTTAACGGTATAGAAAGAAAATCGCTTGAAGAAATTTACACAGAACTAGGTAAATTAGAAATAGATTCTATTGCTTTAGAAAATATTTACGAAGAAAAAAAAGAAGCCGAATTTATTAAAAAACTTGATAAGAAATGGTCTGAGATAACAAAAAAATTTAGCGAAATTGTTGAAAAACTAAAAAAATCTGCAGAAGAAGAAAGTGAAAAAAAAGAGAAAAGTTATTTTGGTTGATTTTCCAAAAGTTTTTTAAACCTTTTAGTTTTATTTATAACATGAATAAATGGCTTGAATTATTGGTTGGAATAGTTTTAGTAGTGGGAATGGTAGTTTTTGCACTGAAAGTTCCAACATGGGGACTTGCTGCTTGGGAATTTTTTAAAGGCGGTTTGATCTGGTTTGTAGGGATGATTGGCGTATTATTTCTTTTGTTAGGGATATCAGACTTAAAAGAGTAAATAGATAGAAATCAACTAACAAAATATGTGCAAAAATCCTAGTTGGTAATAAATTAGATTATTTTTGATATCTGAAACTTCTCGCTTTTTAATACTAGTTAAAATTAAAGTTTATTAAAGTAATCTAATTACACACTTTTTCTCACTTAGTAAATATTTTGTATCAATTAAAATATTTTATTAGTTATTTTAACATAGAAATCTAAATAAATCTAAATGGTTTTTTACAAATATGCAAGAACTCTGTGTTAAATGTCAAGGCAAAGGACTTTGTGGAAAACCCTGCCCTATATTAAAAAAATTTTCTTTTTTCAATTTTAAACCTCATTTTTCAGGTTCTTCTCCGCCAGAAATTTTTGTCGGCAGGCATAATTATCCATATATTAACGCAGGTATTCTTTCTCCAGTACAACTTGGAAATACAGAACATTATGGAATGCCAGAACTTTGGTATAAAAATAATCTAACTATAGACCAAATCATAAATTTAAGAAGCAGAATGATTTATGCGAGATTTAAATCAAAAATTAAAGGTAAAAATAAGTTTTTAAGTGTAATGCAAGAAGTTGCGATGTCTTCAAAACATATAGACACAGAAATTACTTTAAAAAAATCTCCAAAACTTCAAGCAAAATTTGAAAGCGATATGCCCATAATAGGAAATCCCGCACCTTTAGAAAAAATCAGACTTGAAAGTAATCCAAAAGTAGAAAAAAAGGTAGATTATCTCGTGAATGATACTGATGTTAAAGCAGAAGTAGCAATTCAAGAACTATACAATTCAAATATTAAAATAAGCAACATAATAAAAGTTCTTTCTGCAGGCT
>JAWAAV010000032.1:0-5960 GCA_038884935.1 Candidatus Pacearchaeota archaeon | reverse complement strand
AAAATTGCTGCAGGGCTTCTTGAAACTTGCAACTCAACGCCATTAATTACAAATGTTGGAGAGCCAGAAATTCCTAATTCATTAGCTCTTGCTACATCTTGTTGATAAAGTGTTTGTCCATCAGAAGACATACAAGACTCTACTTGTTGTTTGTTTATATTAAGCTGAGTGAAAATTTGGTCTATGTATGGTTGCAGACATTTTTCATCTCCTCTACAATTTCCTATTTCTGTTTTTCCCATAAATACTTCGAGATAAGACCACAACTTATCTTTTCCGTATATTTTTTGTATGCAGAGTTGTCTTATTGATTCTTGTTTCTCATATTCGCCGTGCATTGCTCCTATAGCAACAAGCCTTATGTCTGCTTTATCTTTTAAAACTTTATAGACTGGTAAAAGCGCTTTTTGGAATTGTAAGCCATAAGGACAATATGAAAAGACAAAAGCTTCAACTATTGGTTTATCGGATTTTGGAATTTCTTGTGTTTTTTTATTTGAAAGAGGAGACGATTGCATTTGTTGCAGCATTGATGTCCAGTATTTACCATCTTTTGTAATGTAAAGAGGAATTTCTTGGCCTTGATAAGAAACTCTGACTTCATAAAAACTGCCTAAATCTTTTGAGGAAACATAACCGACTTCAGAATCTGCGATTGTATTAACATAATTAACAAGTTTTTCGCTTGCTTCTTTTTCTGAAATAATATTCCCCGTGAGAGGACCATTTAAAGAGAATCCAATGATTACTACTAACACAATGGATAATACTACTGTAGCTGCTATCCACGGATTTTGTCTTAGTTTTTTTGTTAGGTTCATTTTTCTTGAAATTAAAGTTTATTTAAAAATGTTTCTATACTCGCAATATCTAATATAGTCTTAAATATTCAAATATTTAAACTTTCAATTTTTCTTATTTCTATGTTGAAAGGAATTGCAGATTTACCTTTACATACTGGACAAAGTCCGACGTGGCTTTTTGATAGAATGAAAAAACTTGTAAAAGTAATTAGTGAAATTATTGTTAAAGAACAAGGAACAAAAATTTTTTTAAAAAGATTAAGTGAGCCATATTGGTTTCAGTCTTTTGCTTGTGTGTTGGGGTTTGACTGGCATTCTTCTGGAACAACAACTGTAACAATGGCTGCTTTGAAAGAAGCTTTGAAAGCATCTGAGTTGAAAGAAGAGATTTTTATTGCAGGAGGAAAGGGAAAAACTTCTAAGAAAACACCTGAAGAAATAAAACAGACTGGAGAAAAATTTAATTTAAGTGATAAAAAAATTGAGGATTTAATAAAGTCTTCAAAACTATCTGCTAAAGTTGATAATGCAGTTTTACAAGATGGTTTTAAGCTTTACCATCATAATTTTGTTTTCACAAAAAAAGGCGAGTGGTGCGTTATACAACAAGGCATGGAAGAAGAAAGAGGATATGCAAGGAGGTATCACTGGCTTAGCCAAAATTTAAAAAGCTTTAAAGAATTTGTTAGCGAACCTCATGAAGGGATTATTTCTAATATTTTAGTTAAGCCGTTAAACATGGTTGCAAGAGAATCAGAAGAAGCGAGAAAAACCTGTTTAGATCTGGTAAGGCAAAAATTTTCAAATTTAAAAAAAGATATTGAAAAACTGAAATCTTTTGAGAAAGAACAAAAAACTTTATTTGATTTTTCTTTACAATTTAATTTACAAAGTGTTAATGGTTTTAAAATGATAAGAGAACATTTTCCAAACATTTCGAAAACGAAAATAAATTTTGATGCTTTTATAGAAGCCTACGAAAAACAGCCTGAGGATTATAGTGAATTAGCATTGATTAAAGGAATGGGACCTGCTAATATTAGAGCACTAGCACTTGTAAGTAATTTGATTTATGGATGCGAATTGTCTTGGAGAGATCCTTGCAAGTTTAGTTTTGCGCATGGCGGAAAAGATGGTTGGCCGTATCCTGTCGATAAAAAAAATTATGATAAAAACTTGGAAATCTTAAAACAAGTAGTTGAAGAAGCAAAAATCGAAAGGAAAGAAAAGTTAGCAGCATTAAGAAGACTATCAAGATTGGTAGAAATTTAAAATTTTTTAAAGGACAATTTTCAACAAGTTTATATATTATCTGTTCTTAAAATAATTATGCCGTATGATATTATTGTTGGAAGAGATGCAAGCGATTTAAAAAAATTTGGAAAAAAGGGTTTAGTTTATCTTGGAAAAGGTTATGTAAAAATGGGGCAATATACAAGCTTGAGCAATCCAATTTATATGGATGTTGCGAGAAGCCATGTTGTTCTTGTTGCTGGAAAAAGAGGAAGTGGAAAATCTTACACTTTAGGGGTTGTGGCAGAGGAACTTGCTTGTTTACCTGAGGAAGTTAAAGATAACATAGCAAGCATTATATTTGATACAATGGGAATTTATTGGACAATGAAGTATCCAAATGATAAAGAAAAAGAGTTGCTTGCTGAAAATGGCTTAAAACCAAAGAGGACGCCTTGTCAAGTGCTTGTGCCATTTGGATTTTATGACGACTATGTAAAAAGAGGAATTCCGGCAGATGCTATGTTTTCTCTCGATCCTTCTGAAATCAAAATAGAGGATTGGCTTTTGACATTTAATTTGAAACTGACAGAGCCTGTTGCAGTTATTATAGAAAGAGTAATCGGCAGGCTCAAAGATTTAGGGAATTTTGATATTGATGATGTAATTGAGGAAATAAGAGAGGATAGAGAAACAGAACAGAATGTTAAAAATGCAGCTATTGGTTTGTTTGAAGCTGCAAAGGGCTGGAAAATTTTTGCATCAAAAAATGAAAAGGCAACAGAAACTTCTGATATGGTTAAAGCAGGGATAACAACTATTTTAGATTTGAGTATGTATAGTTCTGTTGGAGCGTTTAATGTTAGAGCTTTAGTTGTTGGACTTGTTATTAGAAAAATATTTACAGAAAGAATGATGGCAAGAAAAACCGAAGAAATACAAGCAGTTGAGCATGGTTTTGAATATTTAGCGTTTAAAACCAAAAGAGAAATGCCGCTTGTTTGGTTTTTTATAGATGAAGTTCACGAGTTTATTCCAGAAGACGCAAAAACTCCTGCAACAGACGCGATAGTTCAATTGTTAAGGGAAGGCAGACAGCCAGGAATGTCTTTAGCTATGGCGACTCAGCAGCCAGGTGGTTTAAGAAAAGATGCTTTAACACAAGCAGATATTGTTTTAAGCCATAGAGTTACTGCACAACCCGACATAAATTCTTTAAATTATATCATGCAGTCCTATCTTGCTGGAAGCGTTAAAAGATATATGGACGAGTTGCCGTCTTTAAAAGGTTCAGCAATAATTCTTGATGATAACTCAGAAAGAATATATCCGATGAGAGTAAGACCGAGATTTACATGGCACGGAGGCGAAAGTCCGGTCGCAATAAAAGTAGAAAAAAAAATTTAGGAAAATTACTTTAACAATCAAAGTTTGGTGAATAAATGGAAAAGACTAAATTTTGAGATAACTATCTTATAAGGAAAGACTATAACAAAAAATAATTAAATAACAGATAGCTTATTTTTCTATGGATAAAAAAGGTTATGTTGATTTAGGAGATATACTTGTTATATTAGGCAGTTTGTTAATTTTGTTTTGGGCAACACTAAAAGCTTTTGGTATATTCAACAGCCCGGCGTGGTTTGAAATGTTGCCTTATTTTGGCGTAGTGTTGTCTTTTTTAGGATTTGTTATTAGCCTGGCTTATAAAACTGGAAGACTAACTTATAGAATGGATTTGACGAATTATAAAGTTAAGAAATTGGTAGAAGATTTTTATAAATTTGAACAAAGATTTAATAAGATAGAGCACGAACACAACCTTGCTGTAAATGGAAAATTAAAGTTTAAACATTAGTTGCTTTAATTAAAAAATAAACTCCGCCCGACTTTTCATTTATTATATATCAATTTATTACGACAAAATCAATTCTCCACCTATATCTATACGGTGCAACTTCGCCAGCTTTTTTGACTTTTATAACTCGAATTTTCTTCTTATCTTTTTTTGTCTGCTTTTCTATTTTTTCGATTAATTCAAGAACATCTTGGCTGTAGTCGTAATAATATATTATTGTGCCTTTTTTTGAAACAAGAAAAGCTTCATGTAAAAAAGAATCTTTTAACTGTGGCCGTGGCATAACAATCTTGTCAAATTTTATTTTTTTTCTTGCAAGTTTTGGAATAATTCTCTTAACGTCTCCTTGAACAATTTCTACATTATCAAGTTTGTTTAGTTTTACATTTTCTTTTGCAAATTTGCAACACTCTCTGCCAAGTTCGATACTTGTAACTTTTTTTGGTTTTGCAATTTTAGCAATCACAATAGAGTAAGGAGCAACTCCAGAAAACATTACCAAAACTTTATCATTTTGTTTTACTTCGTGAGCAATTTCAAGCCTTTCGTTTGCCTGCCTTGAAGAGAAATAACACTTATCGATGTTAATTTTAAAAAAACATTTGTTTTCTTTATGGATAGTTTCTTTTGTCTTTACTCCAGCTAGAAATTTTGTTTTCATTGTCCTTAATCTTCCTTTTATTCTCTCTGTTTTTTCTACTACTGTTTTTACATGCTTTATGTCTTTTAGAATTTTTTTTGCTGTATCTTTTTTTTCTTTTTGATTCGTGCCGTCTGGAAACTTTACTATAGCAATACTCCCTATAATATCAAAGCTTGAAAATTTTTTTTGCATTTTTATTTAACTAAGTAGTTTTTCTTCTATATCTAAGTGTTTTAATATATCTAAACTCATTCTTTGTTGCATTTTTAATAATTTATACTTTCCTAGCCATTATAAAACCTCTCTGAATTATTCTATGACTTTTATACTTCTTTATGTTGCTTTTCTTTATTTATTGGAATTTTTTAGTATCTTTTGTTACTCTTGATTCTTTTACAAGCTTCTTAAGCTAAACTCTCTTTCAGGGCTTTTAAATAAAACTTCTAAAACCTGTTTGTTGCTGTCTCTTTACATAACTTAAAGTATTTTTGAACAATCAGTTTTTTATATAAATTATATATAAAATAAAACTATTAAAACTTTCTATATTCAAAAACCTTTAAAAATCTAAGAAACTTCATAAATTTATGAAAAAAGCAGGCGGTTATATAACAATGATTATTGGAGCAGCAGTTCTTATAGCGCAATCTTGGTTACAAAAAATTTCTTTTTTACAGAATACTCCAAAAATAGTTTTTATGTTAGCTGGAATTTTCTTACTTGTTATTGGATTTTTTTTAACTTTGACAAAAAAAGAAAAGAAACAGCTTGAAGAATTGCCTATTTATGAAGGAGAAAAAATTGTCGGGTATAGAAGATTAAAGAAATAAAATGATGAAATCAAAATAAATAAGAACAACAAACTAAAATGTTAAAATTTGTTAATAAAAATAAAATATTCTTTTTATTAATATTTATAGAGAGTGTGCTTGTTTTACCTGTTCTTGCTTACAATGGTTGGAGTTATGGTTATTTTTCGCCCTCACAATTGCTTCAAAATGAATGGGTAGTGTTTGGTTTGATTTTTGTAATTTTTTTCGGACTTATCTTTATTGCTATTAGCAGAAGCATGAAAGAAAATGTTGTCGTGGCAGGAGTAATTTCAATTGCAATCTCGCTGTTCATTTCGCTTACAATTTCACAAAGAGCAATGTTTTATGGGTATTTTGGTGAGGGAATAGGAAGCTGGATTTTTGTTATTGCTTTGATAGTGGCTATTGCTTTTTTTACTAAATTTATAACAGACTTAATAGGAGGAATTGGTTTGTTTTTATCTTTAGGATTTATATGGCTTATTTTAAGTAATATAGACCCTTACAGCCTTTTTCCTTTTGATATCATATATTCGCCTTATTTTTGGCTTTATGAATTTTTTATTAGCCAGACTTTTTTAGCCATTCTTGTAATTGCTTTTCTTATTGTT
>JAWAAV010000031.1:0-6160 GCA_038884935.1 Candidatus Pacearchaeota archaeon | reverse complement strand
AGAATTAAAAGGTGGAACAGCAATTTATCCGAACATGCCTATTGTTTATCTTGGCGAAAACCAAGAATTAGAGTTTATCGCCTTTGCAAAACTTGGTAAAGGTATAGAGCATACAAAATATTCTCCAGGTTTAGTTTACTACAGACATATTCCGGAAATAGAAGGGAATAAAAAAGATCCTGAAGTAATCAAAAGATATCCCACAGGAATTTTGAAGTTTGAAGATGGAGAAGTGAAATTTGTTGATCAGTATGCATGTGACTATTATGATACAAACAAAAATTTAGATTTTAAAATTGTGCCTGGAAAAGAATTATTGTTTTGTATCGAGTCATGGGGGCAAATAACTCCAAAAGAAATACTAATTAAGTCTATAGAGGCATTAAGAAATAATTTAGATGAATTTGAAAAATCTCTTGAATAAGTTTAAAAATTGTAGTTCTTTTAAGTTATAAATTCGCGAGCCCACTCGTTATATTAACGAGAAAAATTGTCTCGTGAACTCGCTCAGCGGGAGTGCCGGAGTGGTCAAACGGGCTTGGCTAAGGAAATTTTAGAAACCAAGTGGCTTAGTGCCTGCAGAGGTTCGATCCCTCTCTCCCGCATAAAAAAGTTTATAAACAAATAAAATCTGAAAAAAGAATACCTGCGAGTTAATCGCGTTAGCAGGGGTCAGTAGGACTTCTGTTAAAAAAAATTAAAAAATGAAATCAAAAACAAAAATATCCAAGCAACTAAAAAGAAAATTAAATCCAAAAATAATTGCAACCGTATTAGACACTAAAAAAAATAATAAATGGCAAGAAGTTGCAAGTATATTAGCAGGTCCGAGAAGGAAAAAAATTATATTAAATCTTGATGAAATAGATAAAATGACAAAAGACGGAGAAAAAGTTATTATTCCGGGGAAAGTTTTAGGAGAGGGAGAATTAAAGAAAAAAATAAAAGTTATTGCATTATCTTTTTCTCATTCTGCAATTGAAAAATTAAATAAGAATAAGATAGAATTTTTAACAATAAAAGAAGAGATTAAAAATAATCCTGAAGCTAAAAATTTGAAAGTACTAAAATGAAAATTGTTATTGATGGTGAGAATTGTATAATGGGAAGGCTTGCAAGTTTTGTAGCAAAGCAAGCATTACAAGGTAAGCAGATTGATATTTTAAATTCTGAAAAAGTTTTTATTACAGGAAATAGGAAAGATATACTTGAAAAATATATTAAGTTAAGACGAAAAGGAAAAAGTCAAAAAATGAAAGGTCCTCTCTTTCCCACAATGCCTGAAAAAATATTAAAAAGAGTGATAAGGGGTATGATGAAATACAAAGAAGGAAGAGGAAAAGAGGCGTTTAAAAGAATAAAATGTTATATAGGGATACCAAAAGAATTTGGAAATGTAGAAAAAATATCAGTATTCAAACTCAAAGAAAATAAAAAAGGACTAAACTTAAAAGAGCTCTCTTGTTTATTAAGAGGAAAAAAATTAGATTAAAATGACAAATATAGTTGTGTCTGGAAAAAGAAAAAGAAGTATAGCAAGAGCTACAATAAAAGAAGGAAGCGGTAAACTAACTATAAACAACAGATCATACGAAATTCTACCTTTTTTGCATAAATTGATGTTAGAAGAACCTTTAAGAATTACGAAAGAAAAAATTGGAAAACTTGATTTTGATATTTTTGTAAAAGTTTGTGGGGGTGGAAGAGAAAGTCAAATAGAAGCAAGTAGACTTGCAGTTGCAAGGGCTTTAGTAAAGGCAACAAAATCTAACGAATTAAAAAAAGCGTTTCTTGCTTATGATAGAAATTTACTTATCGCTGACACGAGAAGAAAAGAACCTTACAAGCCGGCTGACAGCAAAGCAAGAGCAAAAATGCAAAAATCTTATAGATAAAAGAATTCTACTAGAATTAAATTTAAACAAGAAATATAAAAAAAAGCCACGAAGAAATAAAATAATATAAAATTCTAAAAAAAAGAGCATAAACTACAAAGTCTGGGAGTTTCATTTTAAAAACACCTGCTAAAACAGGAAAATAAGGTAGGGGAGTAAATGCTATAATACTCATCATAGCATTCCCATATTTTTTGAAAAGTTTAATATATTTTTTATAAGTTTTGATATCCAAAAATTCTAAAGCAATTTTCTCTCCGTAGATTAAACCAAGAAAATAGGCAAAAAGACTTGAAAGAATTACTGCAGAACAGACAACAATTAAAAGAATATTATAATCCATTCCAAAAACAAGCCCGCTCGCCATTGGTGCTAAGCCAGAAACAAATGGCTGTGGAGAAATTTCTAGTAAAAAAGCAGTAATAAAAACGGATATAAAACCATATTTATCAATAAAATATTCTATTTTTTCATTTATTTGTTTATTAAAAATTTTATAATTGACTAAAGAATAAATTAATAATGCTATAAAAAAGATAAAAATGATTAAAGATATTATACGAAGTATCGAGAAATTTTTATTCATTTTATTCTAAATTATCAAGAGGATTTATTATATTTTCTAGTTCTTTTCCAGAAACTTGGGTGTATATTTGAGTGGTGTCTATTCTACTATGCCCTAAAAGAACTTGGATTTTTCTTATATCTACTCCGGATTCAAGAAGATGCGTTGCAAAACTATGTCTAAGAGTGTGAGGGGTAACTTTTTTGTTTATCCCGGCTTTTTTTGCTACTGATTTAATTATTTTTTGTATATTTCTTGTTGTGAGGGGTTTATCTTTATTTGAAAAAAGAAAAATTTGAGGATTTTTTTGTTTTATATAATCTTTAAGTTCTTGACAAAGTTTTTCACTAAGAAAAATCTGCCTGGATTTGTTCCCTTTTCCGTGAACTTTTCCTCTTTTATTTTCTAAATCTAAATCACTTATTTTTAAATTGACGAGTTCAGAAACTCTCACACCAGTTGAATAAAGAAAAGAAATTATAAGTTTTGATTTTTTTGTTTCTGAACTATCAATAAGTTTTTTAATTTCTTCTTTTGTTAATACGTTAGGTAAGTACTGTTCTTTTTTAGGAATTTCTATTCCGATCATTATTTCTGGTTTTTGTAAAACCTTTTTATAAAAAAATCTTAATGAAGAAGTAGCAAGAGCGCGAGATTTATTGCTATAATGTCCAATTAAATTTGCTAAAAATTTTTTTATATCGTCTTGATTTGCATCCTCTATTTGTTTATTTTCCTTCTCTAATTGTTTGAGATATTTTTCTACAAAATAAGAATAAATTTTTATTGTTCTATCGCTTGAACCTTTAAGTTTTAATTCTGTTGAAAGTTTTTCTAAATAACTTTGTATCATAGAAATTTAAAGAACAAGAAGTTTATAAATTTAGTTTTGTTTTGTATTCTATATAGAACTTAAAATTATAGTAACTAAATTAGAAAAAGGAAAAAATTACTTAAAATGAAAATCATAATAAGAAAAGCAAAACCTGGCGATGAAAAAGGGATAGCAGAAAATTTTAACGATGGCTTAAAAAGAGGATTTTTTTGTTATACGGGGAGTAACAAACCTTTCGATAAAGAAAAAATAAAAAAATTAAGAAAGTCTTTTCTTAAACCAGAAAAAAATGAATGCTCGGTTGTAGCTATAGATAAAGAAACAAACAAGATTGTTGGGAGTGCTTTATTTTCTGGGAAAAAAGAAGGGAGATTAAGACATAGAGTAGAATTTGGTTGGGGCGTTAATCCGGACTACGCGAATAAAGGGATTGGAACAAAAATGGTAAGATTTTTGCTAAATGAAGCGAAAAAGAGAGGTTTTAAAAAAGCACAGGCCGAGGTAGCAGTAAAAAATTTTGCTAGTATCAAACTGGCAAAAAAATGCGGATTTAAAATAGAGGGTAAAAGAAAAGCAGGTTTAATATGTGATGATGGAAAATATGTTGACACTTATATATTTGGAAAAATTCTGAAATAAAAATAAAAAAGATTTATATATATTAAAATATATATTATTTATATTATTAATATAAAAGAGGTAAAATGAAGAAAATTTATGATAGTGAGGTACCTTTTAAGTATGCTCTTTATTTGACACTACTTGCGATTGCATATTTGGCATTTGCTTTTGTGCAATTTATTGTAAAAGCTCAAACAACAAATATTTCTATTTTATTTATTTTTCCTTATTTACCGATTGTGTTGCCTTATATAATTTTGTTGTTTTCTTTAACATTATGTTGGGATATCATAGCAGAAGAAAAATGGATTCACAAAATAATAGGTTTCTTGTTTGTAATACTGACCTTTGCTTTTGTATGGTATGTTTGGAAGACAGTTGGTTTTCCGCTTTTGTTGATTAGTTAATATTAAAAAAGAGGATTAAATAAATTAATAAAAATAATATAAAGTTTTATTTTGGGTAATACTCTCTATCTTCAAGATGATTTAAAAGAGGAAAAGGATAAAATTCGCCTTCTAGTGGCTGGCAATTATTATCGACAATAGTTATTTCTAGAATCACGCCGAAATTTCCTCTTTCACTTATATTATCAATTTTATAAATTTTTGAATTATTAAAAAAAAATTTTCCTGCAACAGATTTTAAGAATTCTTCTAAATTTCCTTCGGCTCTTTTGTAATAATCGTGAAGGGTTCTTTGTTCTGAAGACTCTGAAGATTCTTTCATCATAATTATTTAAGATTTTAAACTTTAAAAAATTTTTCATAATTATAACTTTTGAGTTACAAAATAATAAAAAATTTTAAACTAAAAAGTGTAAAAATCTATTGTATTTTTTTAAAATTTTATTTTATATATTTAATAAGTTAAGTATACCTAACTTTTAATTCGAAAATATTAAAATACATATTTATTAAGACTTAGATTTGTATTTGTGTTTAAATTTTAAAGTCTTCGCAAGAAATCTGTCTGCTTTAGTTGACAGACGAATTGCACTCTCTTACAGATATATTTATTTCTCGAATCATTATGAACAATAGGCTTGTTAAAAGCTCATTGAACACAAAACGTTTAATTATAGCTTTTTATAAATAAACCTTTGATTTCTTTAGTGAGAGCTGAATGGGATACAAACATTATGCAAACTCTGCTGGAAACAACCTAAAACAATTCAGACAACAACAAACAGGTATGTGATGATATGATGGATAAAATAAAAGTTTTTAGTAGATTTACATTATTGATTCCCCAAAGATATTATCTGATGCGATGTTAATACAGATAATTAAGGAGTTGTTAGCATATTTATTGTTTAAGATCTGTCCAGAATAAGGCTTAGTATCTCCTAAGGCATTTTTTAAACAAAGAATATTGTTGTAGATACAGAGTGTTTGACAGAGCATTGAGTTATGCCCAGAATCAAGAATTATTATTTTTAGAAACCTGTCATTCAAGCGAAGAGAGGATTTGTAAATTAGAGTAAACCTTTAGGTGATAAATGGTATAAGGAGAGATTTAACTGTTTTAAAACGAACTTTCATATTTGTAAAAAGTTTTAAGCAAAAGCAAAAAGATTTAGCATTTATTTTTAGTATTAGAAGCTCTTTAAATAATATAACAATAATAAATTAAAGAATAGCCAATTGATGATCGGATAAGAGATTTAGATAATTAAATATTTAAAAATAAATTTTTTAAAGATTGATTTGTTTATTAATGAAATAATAACAAGTTGTTTTATGATCTATTTAAAGACAACTAGTCGAGATATTAATAGAAAATCAAGAAAATAAATATAATGCATAATTGTTATAATAAAAGTAATAATGAAAGTCTATTAATAAGTTAAAAGAAAGATATAGCTTAAATGTATGTGCTTAAAAATAACAAAATGTTCGTTTTAAATTCTCTCTTGAATTTATTTTTTAGTTCGTCTAATCAGTATTAAGCGAATTTTTTAAGTTTTATAAATAAATTTTTGGTTTAATACGAACTATTATTATTAATTTATATTTAGCAAAAAATTTTAAGCATAGATAAAATATTTTTGTTAATAAAAAAGAGTTAATATGTTTATATATTTATATGTTTATAAGTATTATTTGTTTTAACTTGTTAGGAATTCCAAAAATAATTTAAATAAGTTAAATAAACGCTAAAAAGTTTTAAGAAAAAAATAATAATCTTTTTAAACTAATCTAAATTTAGAAATAAGGAGGTAAATTAAAATGACAGAAGAAG
>JAWAAV010000030.1:0-6254 GCA_038884935.1 Candidatus Pacearchaeota archaeon | reverse complement strand
ATTTTGCAAGCAGTATGCTCTGCTTTCAATACACAACCAGAAGAATGCAAACAAACACTTTCAAGCGAACAAGCAAGCCCGTGGTTTGGTTATTCTCCTTCAAGTTCTAGCAGCTCTGCTCAATGTTAAATTACAAAGAAAGGTTAGGGTTTCTGAACTCTGAACAGAAAATTCTAGTTAAAATTATGAATAGGGTATAAAAATTAAGTGAAACAAAAAATTAACAATCTGGGGAGAATTTAAACTAAAAATCGATTTTAGAAAACAATTTCAGAAGCATAAATTAATCTTATAAAACTTTTTATTCGTGTGAGAAACAAGGTTTTTTGTAATTTTGGTATATAGAAATGATACTCTGAATTTAATTAACAATTCTATATATCATAAACTCTTTTGTTTTAATTAGATAAGCTGAAAGTTTGTTTTAATTTTTTGAAACAAAGAACAATTGATAGTTGCTTGTAATTTTCTTTCATATTCGCAAAAGGGTTAAGATATAAAAAGCTACCTTAATTAATTGATTTATGAGCAATAAAACTAAAGGAAGCAATGCAGAAAGAGAGTTGTTAAAATTTTTTATAGAGAACGGATTTAAAGCAGCAAGAGTTGCTGGTTCTGGTATGAATGACGAAAGTCCGTGTGACTTGATTGTGGGTAAGGCTAATAAAAAGTTTGCAATTGAATGCAAGACTTGTAAAAGCAAAAAAAGATATATCGACAAAAAACAAATTGAAGATTTTTTAATATTTAGCGAAAGTTTTGGTTTGACTCCTTTAATTGCTATAAGATTTAATAGACAAGGCTGGCTCTTTCTAAAACCAGAAGATTTAGAAAAAACAGGAAAAGGACTTGCGATTAGTTTAAAAAATGCTTTAGAAAATGGCAAAAGATTTGGACAAATGTTTGAATAAAATGGTTAGATGATTAAATGTTATTCAAAGCCTTTTTATTAGCCCACCATCTCTTATGAGATTCTGACATTTTTGTTCTTGTTTCTTTTGAATGGTGTTTTCCTTTCATCCCAGAAGTATTTCCTCTGCTTAGTAACAATTTTAAAATTCTTGGATCCTTTTTTGTTAGTCCTTTATTCCAAGGCACTTTACCAGAGTTTTTTTGTGAAATTTTTGTTCTGATTTCTTTTGCTCTTTCTAAGCCATAAAGTTCTTCATAAGTTTTGCCTTTAAAATGTGCCGAAATTTTTTCTTTTATTTCTCTTGCTTTTTTCTCTCCATAAAGTTCTTCATAAGTTTTGCCCCTTATACTATACGGTATACTATAAGACTTGTCGGATTTTGCGAGAGAAATTGCTTCAGATTTGTTTCTTATAGGAATTTCAAAAACTCTCATCCTATAAGAGACAGCTTGCTTACTAACTCCTAACTCTTTTGCTATTTCTGTTAAGCTTAAACCATTACCCCAATATTTTCCCATTAAATAAAGATAATCGCTCACCAAAGACTTTTTTCTTCCTCGATAATTTTTTAATGGAATTCCTAGTTTAGTCATTACATTCCTCAAAGCATCATAACTCACATTAAGTTTTGAACTTAGATCTGATAAAGATTGGTTATTAAATTGATGCTGAAATAAAAGATACATCTCTAAGGACATAGAATACTCTCGATTTATTCTTTCAGCTATTTCTCCCCAATTCACACGATTTCTATAAAGTAAACAAGAAACATTTTTAAGATTCAAATTTTTAATATCTTCAATGTCGTGTAAATCTTTTCTTATAGGAGTTCTTAATTTTTTTGATTTTATTTTTATGCCTTGTGTTCTAGCATAATAGCGAAGTCTTCTATAATCTGTTCCGAGTTCTTTTGCTATAAGAGCCAGAGACTTGAATTGCTGTAAACCCTGTTTTATATATTCCATTAATCCAACATTGTATTTTTGTCTTGTTAATCTTTCCAGTTCTTCAACATAGGCTTTTTGCTTTTGGTTTCTGCGCCTTGTTATTTCTCTTTCCATTTTATCATTAAATAGTAACAACTTATAAATATTTTGTTTTTTATTAAGTAATTAAGTATAAAAATGTAGCTTACTTTTAAGCAAAATGGAAGAAAAAAAAGATTATAAAAAGGCAGAGTTTTGGAAGCTGCTTAAAGATAAAATTGTAAAGTGTGAGTTGTGTCCGCATTTTTGTGTTGTCAAAGAAGGAGAGTACGGGAAGTGTAAAGTTAGGAAAAATATTAATGGTCAATTAATTGCAATGTCTTATGAAAAGCCGGTTTCAGTGAATATCGATAGGATAGAGAAAAAACCTTTATATCATTTTTTGCCAGGAACTTTATCTTATTCTATTGGAATGGCAGGGTGTAATTTAGGGTGTAGTTTTTGCCAGAATTGGGAGTTAAGCCAGAAAAGTGCAGAAGAATTATTTGCACCTAAAACAAATGCAAAAGAAATTGTAAATGAAGCAATTAAATCAGGATGTCCTTCGATATCTTACACTTATAGCGAGCCAACAGTTTCTTATGAGTTTGTTTTTGAAATGGCAGAAATTGCGAGGAAAAAAGGATTGAAAAATGTGCTTGTGAGTAATGGTTTTATTAATCCAGAACCTTTAAAAAAACTTTGTAAATATGTAGATGCTGCAAACATAGATTTAAAAGGCATAACCGAGGATTTTTACAGCAAGATATGCGGGGCAAGATTAAAGCCGGTTTTAGAAGCATTAAAAATTTTTAAAAAACAAAAAGTTTGGCTTGAAATAACAAATTTGATTATTCCGGGGTTTAATGATTCAAGAAAAGATATAGAAAAGCTTGTTCTATGGGTAAAGAAAAATCTTGGTGATGAAGTGCCATTGCATTTTTCTGCTTTTTATCCAATGTATAAAATGATACATGTGCCAGGAACAACACTTAAAAAATTGAAAGAGGCAAGAGAAATTGCCTTGAGGAGAGGGTTGAAATATGTTTATACAGGAAATTTGCCAGACGAAGAAGGTAATACAACATATTGTTTCAAGTGTAAAAATCCTTTAATAAGGAGAAGTGGTTTTAGCGTTATACAAAACAAAATTATTAAAGGAAAATGTACTTGTGGAAAGAGAATTGCTGGTGTTTGGTTTTGATTTATGTATTTATAATTTTTTTTGCAAGTTTTGTTTCTGCTAATGTTATAATAAATGAAGTAATGCCCCACACAAACAATAGTTTGGGAAATGAATGGATTGAATTATATAATCCGACAAACGAAAGTATTAATTTGACAAACTGGAAAATTAATGACACGCAGGGAAACGACTACATAAATCTAACAATTTCAAACTCCAGTTATGCATTAATTGTTGACGATAATGTAAATTTTAATGGAAGTTATGGTTGTGAAGCAGTGTATTTATTATTGAATAACTCTAATATTAGTTGTTTTGAAGTTTCAGAAATAGGAAAATACGGGTTAAACGATGAAGGAGAAGGTATTTTTCTTTATAATGAAACAGGAGACTTAATTAGTAATTTTTCTTGGACAACAAACATAAAATCAAGTGGAAAATCTTGGTCGTTTAATGGAACAGACTGGCAAACTTGTATACCAACTCCGGGCTATGAAAATAATTGTTATTTTCCTCAAATATGTGTTCAAAACTGGAGTTGTTCTGCCTGGAGTAACTGTACAAACGGAATTCAGACAAGAACCTGTACAGACTTAAATAATTGCTCTAATAATACCGGAAAGCCTTATGAAAGTCAGTCTTGTAACAATCAAAATATTTATCTTGAAATTGATTATGAAGATGAAATAAAAAATGGAGACGAGATTGAAGTAGAAGTAAAGGCATATAATCTCGCAAATGTGGATTACGATATAAAAGTCTATATTACACAAGAAGATAATGACAAAATAATTTCAGAAACTTATAATGAAGAAGAGGAAAAATGGAAATCAAGTACATACTATGTTAATAAAATAATCTCTGGATCAGGAAATAAAACAGTAACACTAAAAATGAGAATAGACGAGGACTATTCAGATTTTTATGGAGATGCGAAAATATATGCAAGAATAAGGAAAAATGGAGAAAGTTCTATAATTGATGATGTCTCTGGCGATATAAAAATTTTAAAAAAAGATGAAACTCAAAAAACGAGTACAACACAAAATAAAAATTCTGCTACAACACAAGAAAATCAAAAAACAAATCAAAACAATCAAAACAGTTTAAATTCGAGTACAATAAATTCAAATGTCATAAAACTAAATTCAAAACAAACAAACTCTACACAGCAAGATATAAAAACCTCCTCTAACAAGATTTTATATAAATCAAAAATAGAATATTTTAAAGATTATGGAATTTATGTTTTTGCTGGAATTTGTATTATAATAATCTTTATTTTATTAAAAAGAGATTAAAATAAAAAGAATTAAACAAAAATGGAAAAAATAAAAGCAATGATAATTCTTGAAATAATGGGAAGACCGCAAGAGTATGTTAGAGAATCTGCAGAAACTCTTGTTAAAAAATTAGGGGAAGAAAAAACAATAAAAATATTAAATAGTAAGATTGCTGATACAAAAAAATTAGAAGGAAAAGATTTGTTCTCTACTTTTGCAGAAATCGAACTTGAAGCAGAAAACCTTCTTGTTTTTGTGAGTTTAATGTTTAGATATATGCCGGCTCATGTTGAAGTTATAGAACCTGCTAGATTAACAATGGAAAATTTTGATATAAATAATTTGCTTAACGAGCTTGTGATTAGATTACATAGATACGATGAACTCGCAAAAGTACTTAGTATAGAAAAGAATATTTTGATAAAGCAATTGACAGAATTAAAGAAAAAAATATGTGACAAAAAAATAATTCCCTTAAAACCATCAGCTGTTATAACAAAAAAAGAGGTTCAAAGAAAAGATAAAAAACAGTTGAAAAGAAAAAACTTAAAAAAAAGCAAGTAAAAAGTTAATATCAAATATACTTTTTATACATTTTCTTATATTATCATTGTTCATAAACTGCCCTAAAAATTATTACTAAAAAATCCTTATAAATATTTTATAGTTTAAAATAATTTTGTGATTTTTTGTGTATAATTTGTTACTAGCTTTGTTAAGAAAATTCTTTTGAAAAATAATTTTATTTATATATTTTTACCTTGTCACAGAAAAAAAGGATTTAAGTTTTTGATAAACTCTTGTGAACTTCTATCAACTTACTTCCAGCACTTTCTTTTAGAATTGGTGGAAGAATTTTCTTTTTCTTTAACTTTAAAAATTATATTGTTAAATTCTGTACTTAATTTTTTGTTTTGAACCTAACCCAACCTCTAAGGCCTTTCCAAAAAGAAGATAAAAAAAATTTAATGACCTGAGATTCGCTTTCCACCAAGATTTTTGTTCCATTTTTCTTCACCTCCTTCCGTGTCGTTACTGTGGTAATTATCGTCTTCTTTTCTCGCTTCCAAGTATTTAACAATAATCTCCGTAGCTACCTTAGCCGCGGACATCGCTTTCTTAGGATTCTTAAGCATCTCTTTAGCTGCTATTTTTTGGAGCACGTCCCTGACCTCTTCGGGTAGGTATAAGTTCAATTGAACCTTCTTACCCGACATGTTTTGCTCTCCCTCCTTTTTATATATGTTCTAGTTTATATTTTTGGTGATCTAGAAAGATAAGTAAGATGGTTCCAAGGAGAAGAAATTGAAGAGGCGGAAAATCCTCTGATCCGAGGCTAGATTCTTTAAAATATCAAAAAAATGTGTCCCTCGTGTCCCTTAAGTCTCTTTTTAAAAGCGCAGAACCTGCGTTTTTAAAAATCTTTCCAAATTAATTGCGAATTTTCTATTCCCTTTATATGTCCTTACCGAGCATCCTTATTTTGGTTCATTTTCAAACTCAATAAGGAAAAACCGAATAGGTGTTTAGGGTGTTAAGAGGGTGTTAATGGAAATACTTAACACGGTCAAATTGCGGGAACATAATCATCTTATTCGGATTTCTTCATTTAAAAATAACCGTGTTAAGGTGTTAAGGCAATATAGGGCAGGATTAAAATAAGTTTTATAATCTAAGATATGAGTCATTCCCAGGAGCAAAAGTCTGGAAAGCAATCGCCCGACGGAAGGGCCTTACAATGACAGATTTTCTAAGAAAAAAGTAAAACATTACTAATTTTGTATCAAAATACTGCTAGTCCCTCTTCATCGATATAAGGGTATTTATTTTCATAATCTCGACAGACAATATTTCCATTTATCTTTGAATCCTGCGCTTTCCAGCAAAACTCTTTAAAACCTTCTTTA
>JAWAAV010000029.1:0-6268 GCA_038884935.1 Candidatus Pacearchaeota archaeon | reverse complement strand
CTTAGTTTTGAGGATATTGAAAAAAAGATCAAAACATTCTATGATAAATACAAATTAAGTTATGCAGACTCGAAAGAAATTCTCAAGCTCTTAGAAGAGTTATACAATAAGAATTTTCTGGATTAAAATCTTTTTTTTAGTAAAAAAGAAGCAAAAACACTTCCCTCCACCCTAAAATTGTGCAGGTTCTCAAACTTTTTCGCTAACGCTCAAGCCGCGATTTGCAGTCTCTCGCTTCGCTCGAGGAGGCGTTGAACAGCGATTTAACGGCCCACTACATTTGCCCAAATTTCTCTATGGGAAACTTCGTAAATGCTATATGAAAACCCTATTTTGTTCTATTTAATTTTTATAAATTTGGCAAGATTGTTTCTTTTTTAAATTTGATTGATTAAAGATAAACAAAAAAATACAAAAAGTTGTTAGTTTATTTTTAAAGTGAACTTCTTTTGTCAAATTTTATTAAAATTTAATCATGAAAATAAAATTTATTTTTCTTCTATTACTTTACCTTTTTCGTCTTCTTTGAAAATTTGGGCTTGAAACTTATAGAGCTTGAAATTTTTTTCTTTCCAAGTGCCTTTTGGCAAAAATGCTTTTTCGCATAATGCATCTAAAAATTCTTCACGCGAGAATTTCCATTCTGTTGCAACTTGTGGCAACAATAAACCAGAACTTCCTTTGTATTCACAAATTATTCCATCTTTACCTATTTCTATTTCTTCAGGTTTTGTGAGCTGCGGAATTGTTAGTATGGAGAGCTCTATTCTTATTTTATCTAATTCAAATTTTGTTAGAGGATTAAATCTTATATCTTGAAAAGCTGCAGCTTTAGCTGCTTCTACTACTGCTTGTTCTAAAGGATGAGTTGGATAAGGAAATCCGATACATCCGCGCAGTTTACCATTCTCTGTTAATGTAACAAAAACACCTCGCTTTTCCTTAAATTTTTGAGGAAGATTTAGCCTCTCGCCTGTAAATTCTGATTCTATAGATTTTCTTGCTAACTTGATGAGTTCTTTAGCTTGACTTAAGGTGTACATGATTATAGGTAAAAATAAGAATTAATAAGATTTACTTAGCTTTTTTTATTTCAGATTCAATAGAATCCAGTTCTTTACTTATTTTTGAAATTGCATCTTTTATTGCCTTATCGACTGTTTTTCCCTCTGTTTTTATCTTAAAAATAATGTTCTTAAAAGGATGTTCTTTACGCCATGCAACAAAACTTACATTATCATCTTTAGCAAGATACGACCTAAGTAGTTCTGCAACTGTTGAGTTATCCATTTCGATCTCTACTTCATTTTTTTCTCGCTTAAGATATTTAATTAACATTTTGGAATATTTAAAAACATAAAATGTATTTTTAAATCTTGTTATTATTATTTGTCAGCCTTTCGTTAAAAACATCTTCAACTAATTCTATATCAGACCCTAACAATCCGCTTTCTTTTTTTAACTTTATTCTAAAAAATTGTTCCATCTTATTTATTAATCTATTACATTCAAGTTTTGGTAGAAGGTGGCCCATTTCTAATTTTATTATTGCTTCTTCGGGCTCGCCGAGTTTTTGTGCAAGTTGCTTTGTTGTTAATTTAGCTCGCCTTCTTTCCATTTGAATATGCCATCTATAATTCTCGATAAGATCGTTTTGTAATGTTTGTAGTTTAGGAGGTTTTGGTTCTCGTGAAAGAACAAAATCAACAGCATCGGATTCTGTTGGCATTTTTACTATTGGAAGGCCTTCGGACTTTGCACACTTTTCACACATCTTAACTATGCCTGTCTTGCTTATAACATCACACAAAAGAACTTCTTTATTTGTTTTCTTACATTCTTCACAAAACATCATGATTGAAGCAATTTTTTTCTATTTTTATACTTTGCGTTTTTATTTTTAAAAATTTGTTAGATTTAAAAATCCCTTTTTCTTCAAACACTAATGAATAAAAAAGAAAAGCCTTTAAAAAAAATTTTTAAAAATTTAAGATTGTTTTGGAAAAGATTCTGGTATATAGTTTGGGAAGATGAAAGTTTTTTTGGTTGGGTTGTTTCACTTTTATTTGCATTTGTTATTATAAAATTTGTTTTTTTCCCTTCACTTTCTTTTATGCTTGGAACAAAAATGCCTCTTGTTGTTGTCGAAAGTAATAGTATGCATCATCCAGGGAATTTCATTTTAAATTATTTTGGCTCTGAGAGATTTTTTGAAGAATGGTGGGAAATTGCTGGAAACTGGTATATAGAAAACGGGATAGAATTTTCAGAGGCAAAAAAATGGCCATTAAAAAACGGTTTAGAAATAGGCGATATAATTATTGTTGTAAAAGCAAAAAATATCCAAATTGGAGATATAATCATATTTGAAGCAAACCAAAGATATCCTGTAATACATAGAGTTGTTGATATTTATGAAGTGAATAACAGGACTGTTTATTCTACAAAAGGAGATAATAATCCGGGCCAACTTTTTGTTGAAACCAGAATTCCTGAAGATGCTGTTATAGGTAGGGCGGTTTTTAGAATTCCTGTAATAGGATGGGTAAAATTAATTTTTGTTAAAGCTACACAATTTATTATTGGGAAATAAATTAAATTTTTTCTTTTATAATTTCATTTATTATATCGTCAAGACAAATTTCTATTATAGAAATAGGAAGCTTAAGATGAGTCTTTTTCAGAACTCCGGGATGAATTTCTCCTATAAATCCGATTTCTTTATTATTAAATATAATTTTTCCGGTTCTGCCAGAAATTAAGGCAGAGTGTTCACTTGTTTCGATCTCTAATTTTATCTCGAGTGTTCTTGTGAGGTAATCAAGGATTTGTTTTGTTTCTGTAAAATTTCCTGGAGCGAGAGCAATGCATAAGTTTGTAGATTCTTTAATTCCAGTTTCGCTTTTTTCGTCAGGTGAAAAAACAGTACCTATTTCAAATATCTTTTGAGGGTATTCTTTGTCTATATTTTCACTTAAAATCTTCATTATATTACACAAAAGATTAGGTCTTAAAACAGAATAATCCGTCTTGCTATTTTCTATTTCTATTCTAGGTTTTTCGTTAATCTTTTTTAAGTCGTCTTTTGTTACTAGATGATAACTTGAAATTTCAAGCATATTAAGGCCTACTAATATTTCTGCGACTTTTTTCTTTATTGTTTCAATTTTGTCTTCTTCTCCTATTGTAGAAATTTTTGGAATTTCTGGTTCAAAATTTTCATAACCATAAGCAATTGCAATATCCTCAATCAAATCAACTTCATGCATAATGTCTGTACGCCAAGCCGGAATAAACACGGTTTTATTTTTATAATCATAACCCATTCTTTCTAAAAGAGCTTTAATTTCTTTTTCTTTTAATTGTAGACCTAAAAGCTTGTTAACATTTTCTATTTCAAGCTTCATTTTTTCTGGTTTGAAATCAGGAGTTAATTCGATTAATTTTTGTTTGTTGTACTTTAATCTCATTTGATAAATTTTTCCTCCCATATCCGCAAACATCGTTGATAGTATATTAAGAGTTTTTTTCAAAATATTAAAGTTGAAACCAGAACATTCTATGAAAATATCTTTTGTCTGTTCTGTAATTTTGCCTGTTTCTTGACTATTTATAATTGGAGGCATACTCAATATTTTTCCTTTAGCATCAACAAATACCGGAAATTTGTTAAATCCTTCTAACAAACTAGCATATTCTCTTCCGGTTGGATGCTGTTGTAATATTTGTAATCCATTTAATTCATGACTCATTTCGAGTGGGACAAACTTAATTTCTTTTGGATCTCTAGCTTCGAATTTAATTGGAAGGTTAATTTTTTCTAAAGGATAGATACCAATTGCTATTTTCTTTCTATTCCTTCCGAGGGTTGCATGAATTTTTTCTTGTATGTCTATTACCTCTTTTATCTTTTCGTTATCAAACTTAAGACCTTTTACAATTGCGCATGCTGTGAACGGCCTTATATTTTCTACAGATTTGTCAATTATAACTTCAAAATTTTTCTCTGGCTTGTTTAGCTTATATTTTTTAAGACCTTTTTCTTTGCCTAAAAATGCTTTAAATGCCCTTAAAAAACCTTGTAATGATAACAAGTCCGGCCTGTTCGGAAATATTTCTAATTCAATTTCGCTATCATTTATAGATTCTAGAGAAACCCCCATCATAGGTATTTTTTCTTCTATTTCCTTTGTTATTTTTATTTGTTTTTCAAATTCTTTTTTTGGAATTTTTATTGTTGTCATTTTATTTTGGCCAGATTTTTATTTTTCTTAATTGATTTATATCATTTTTATAGAGGTCTCTTAAATCTGAAATTTGATATAAAGCTAGTATCATTCTATCAAAACCCGGGCCCCATGCTAAAACAGGTATTGGCTTTCCAAGTAAAGGTTGAGTAACTTCTGGCCTGAAAATTCCTGCTGCCAATACTTCTATCCATTTTTTCTTTTCTTCGTTCCATACATAACCTTCTACACTCGGTTCTGTATAAGGAAAGTAACTTGGTTGAAATTTAACTTTGTTATAACCCATTTTTCTTGCAAATTCTTTTAAATAACCAAGTAATTGACAGAAAGTTACGTTTTCTCCTACCACAATTCCTTCTGTTTGGTTAAACTCAAAGCCATGCGACCAATCGACTGTTTCGTTTCTGAAACATTTACCAATTGCAAAGAATTTCGCTGGGAGGTCTTTTAATTTATTTTCTCCGAGTTTTGCTAAAGTGTGGGCTGATAGCGAAGTAGTATGAGTCCTTAATACAACTTTTTGTGCTTCATCTTCTTTCCATTTATACTGCCAACCTTTACTTCCAGCAACCCCTGATTCATGTGATTTTTTAACAGCTTCAACAATTTTTTTATTAGGTAGTATTCCTTTTAACCCTTTAATATAGAAAGTGTCATGTATTTCACGTACTGGGTGATCCTGAGCAGTAAACAAAGCGTCAAAATTCCAAAATCCGGTTTGAACTAAAGAGCCAGTCATTTCTTTAAATCCCATTTCAAGCCATATTTTTCTTGCGTAGTCTATTGCTTGATTCACAAAATGCCTTTTGCCTCCAGAAATTGCAGGAACCGGACTTTTTATGTCGTACCTTCTGAACTTTTTGCCTTTCCACCCTTCTTTTTGAATCATCTCAGGGGTGAGTGTTTCAATTAAATCTTTCAATTTTGAAAGGTCTTCTTTCACTAAATCTTTACCAATTTCAGTGATTTCAAAGCTTATTTCTTTCTTATCCTTTATTTCTATTATTTTTTTTCTTAACTTTAGATTTTCGAATGCAAAAAGTTGCTCTGGAGAAAGTTTATTTTGTTCTAACGGAAGAGATTCTATAAAAATTTCCTCGAGACTTTTCTTTGCTATTTCATCAAGACTCGCTTTTAATATAATTTTACCATCTTTTAATTCGATAAATGCTTTATTTTTTAATACTCCAATAGCAACTTTAAACTCGTTTTCGCTGAGTTTTGATTTTTCTTCAGCTTCTTTTAATGGAAGCTCTAGCTTTTCTGCTAATAGATTTAAAAGCCTTCTTTCTGGTAAGCCATTTTTTAAATATATAATTCCGTTTTCATCGAGGTCGACAATTTTTTTTGAATTAATTTTAAGTTTTATTATGCCTTTATTCTCGAGAAATTGAAGACTCCTTATTATCTGTACTTCCTCCAATCCAGACTTTTCTTTTATTTTTTCTAGATTACCTGTTTCTAAATAAGGTAAAATGAGTCGTTCGTCAGGACTTAATGATTCAAGAAGCTCAATTTTTAAGTTGCTTTTTTCTTCTTTCTCTTCAACCATTATTTAATTAATTCAAAACATTTTATAAAGCTTATCTGTAAAGAAAATATATGAAATGTTTAGTGACAGGAGGGGCAGGGTTTATAGGAAGCCATGTTGTAGACAGACTTATTGTATTAGGGCACAGTGTTGTTGTAGTTGATGCTTTTTTAATAGGCAAAGAAGGAAATTTGAGCCAGTTAAAGGGAAATAAGAACCTTTCAGTTTACAGGAGAAGTGTCTGCGATAACCTTAGCGACTTATTTTTGACTGAGAAATTTGATGTTGTTTTTCATCTTGCTGCTATTGTATCTGTCCAGCAATCTATTGCAAACCCTATCGGAACACATGATGTTAATGTCAATGGGACTTTGAATGTCCTTAATTACTGCAAAAAATTTGGAGTCAAGAGATTCATTTTTTCTTCAAGTGCTGCGATATACGGAGACCAGGATACTCTTCCTCTTGTTGAGACTATGACTCCAAATCC